>DATLBD010000132.1:0-5697 GCA_035527135.1 Methanothrix sp.
TTGCCATTTGCTATCCCTTGAGGGGAAAATAAGATCACAGCACCTATATAAAACTGGACTTGAGATTAAAAAATGCTGAGTACAAAAAGGAAAACATCACGATATATTTATCCTAAATGTCCTTAACCGATGACCAGTGAAGACTCGCCAGGCTCAAAAACTCGTAAAAAACTCTTGTAGTTACTGAGGCTCAATTTCATCTCGTATATATCGACTTTTTAATATCCTCAGGTCTTCAAGAATATCTTCTTTATGAGCATTGTTACACTTGTTTAAACGATGGGCAAAAATGCAACACAGTATAGTGCATACGAGAGCCGCAATACCGACTGTAATAAATGGCCAATAATTTTGATTACCTGGTGACAATGTAAATGCTGTGGCAAAGGCCGTGATAATGATAGCAACAAATCCACCAAATGCAATGTTGAATATAATACCAATCTCCTCAATGGAACTTATTCTTGATTCCAGATGAGACCAATCGGATTCGGGAACAGGAACTACTCTCTCTCTTATCGGAGGCGGTACTTCGTATGTGACTGTTATAGGTTCGATCATTATCGTCGCCTCTAATCTCCTCTCGAGCAGGTCCCAATGGTATCCTCAGCTATATTTTTTAATACATAGTCGACAAAATCTTCGCCCTTAATCTGGATTTTTTTAGTCGTATGTATTTTGGAGATGGTGACTTCAATAGATTTTAATTTCATCTTGACTTGTGGATTTGATGTTTTGATGAATGTTGATTTGTCGAAAGTGTAAACTACTTTTGTAGGCGGTAATTCATCGAGTCCTTTGGGGACTAATGAATTGAATAGTACCAACGCAGTTGTAATTTCCTTATCATTTTCATCATAAAATTTCAAATTATCAGATACTTCTACACGGATCTTTGATGCCTCAGATGGTGGTATATTTAATCGCTTAAGTTCTTGAATATTCCATTCGATATCTTGAATAAGTTTAATATTATCAAAATGCGGCGTGTATGCGCTTATATCGATATCGAACCTTTTAATTCGATCGTTCCAATCCGCTTCACTAGCCTCGCGCAGTTCGTATAAAAGAATGCCTCTTTTTTTTGCGTACTCGCGAGCCACTTCTTGATAGCCTGTATTTGATACAAGTATGCCTATCGGTTGCTCGGGTAGATCGTCAAGGACACTTCTGAATTGGAACAACGTTTCTTGACCAACAGGCTTGGATAACGCCTTGACTTCAACTACTGCAGAATATTTTTTATCTCCAACCTGAAATTCCCAATATATGTCAATTTGATGGGTCGCATCTTTTCCTTCTAAGAGAATGTTATGATTTACTTTTATATTATGTGCATTTTCACTCAATATTTGGTCTAAAATTTGCAAGATTAATCGTTCATGTGTTTCTCCCATATTTTGGGCCATGATCTTCGCTAGTAGTATTTGCATTTAAGTTTTGTTAATTGGTCCTGATATTTATCATGGCGCAAGTTGTACGTACTTTGAATATACAGCTCCCTGACCATTATAAGCCGATAACGTAATTTTATAAATATCCTTTCGACCTCGTAAGGTCAGATGTTGTGCGATGGATTCTCCAGCACTTTTCCCTGTTTAGCTGATGCTTGTTAATCGACAGCAGGCAATTCTCGAAGATTCATTCCATCAAGTATGGAACAGTCAGATAGGCAAAAGTGATTTTGGTCTTGTCTAGAAAAGAATGGGGAAAAGAGGAATCTTCGCATGTTGTACATACTCCCCGCAGTTAAGAGGCGCGAAAAGCCGGGGCAATTCTCCCTCCAGACCCTGACACCCGGCAGGCGGGATCTTTGCCGCCAGTAATCCTGAGTGGGCGTAGAGACGTTGAGCCCGAAGACCCCCTGCGCACTCATCGTGCCGCTCGGCCTTGACCCCAGGCCAAGCTTTCGCTCCTCACTGCCCCGCGAGAGCCCGCGCGTTCGCGCCAATCGAAAGCTGCCTGCCTGCAAAAAAGCCAAGACTCTGAATTAAATTAGCCTGCCTTGAACCGGGTTTCAGGAATCTGCTTTATGAACGGCTTTTGCGAAAAAAGCAGCCATAGCGTCAGGCAGGTTAAACCGGTAAGTATGTTCATCTCTCCCAGGACCTGGATGGTATTGCTCCAGGGCAGCGAGATGATGGTCATGCCAACGCTGCCCATAAAGATGCCAAAGCAGCTCATCAGGGCTGAAGCTGAGCCGGTATCCTCTTGCTGCTGTTCCAGCATCAGATTTGCGCCGGGTGTTCGCACACAGCTGGCCATAACCGTGGCAGGCAGCAGCACCAGGGCAAATATCATGGGCTGTAAGCTTCCCGTGAGTGCAATTAAAAATCCGCTGGCCGAGATGATGGTAAAACAGGCCTTAATAATCGATCTGCGCGAAAAACGTCGGGACATGCGTAGATAAATCATGGGTCCAGTGATCATTCCAATGGCATTGAAAGCAAAATAGTAGCTATAGGCCTGCTCGCTCAGCCTGAAACCATTTATATAAATGTATGAAGATGCTGCTATAAACGCCATGCTGGATACGCTCAGCAAGGAAAAAATGATGAGCAAGGTGGCGAAACCTGGATTTCTTGCCACTACGGTAAGCCTGCCCAAAGCCTGCCGCATCGTTCCTGTATAGCGTTTATCTATGGTTTCCTGCAAAGCTATGCTTCCGGCCAGTGCCAGCAAACCTATGCCCCCCAAAATCAGGAACACTCCCCTCCAGGAAGTGAAACGCAGCAAGAGAGCGCCCAGGACTGGAGCTGCCATGGGAGATATGAGCACCATTGATTGAACCAGGGCTAAAATTGCCTCCCGATTTTTGCTATCATAGACATCCTTGATCATGGCTGTGGCTACCGCAAAAGCCCCGCTGCCTCCGATGGCCTGCAGGATTCGGAATAATATCAGGTGATAAATATCCTCTGAGCCTGCGCATAAAAAGCCTGCCAGAGAATAGATGCACAGGCCGATCAATAATAT
This sequence comes from Methanothrix sp., assembly GCA_035527135.1. Classification (GTDB taxonomy): domain Archaea; phylum Halobacteriota; class Methanosarcinia; order Methanotrichales; family Methanotrichaceae; genus Methanothrix. The sequence goes on from DATLBD010000132.1 coordinate 2,977, forward strand.
CGGTCTGCGTCCATATTTGTCACTGAGCGGCCCCCAAAATAGCGTTCCTGCTGCAAAAAAAACAAAAAACAAAATTAAAGTTAGATTTGTCAGGTCGGATGATACACCAAAATACTTTGCCATACCGGGCAATGCGGGAAGATAGAGGTCGGTAGATAGAGGAACGAATGCGCTCAGAAATGCTATGAATCCGATAAGGCCCTTTTCACCCAGATATTTTTGTCTCAATCCCCGCCCCAGCAGCTCTTCGGCTTCTCTATCCTTTCCAGAAGATCACACAGCTTGTTTGCAGTCGCCACTACCGTCTTCCTGCCGATGCGATCTTCCGCAGCGGGCCGCACGGCAATGCCTCCGAAGTGAGCATCGTCTCCAACTATTATCATGCCGTGAATGTGCATCCAGGCGTGAACCGTTTCCAGCGTTTTCTCCTGGCCGCCGTTTCGAGCTCCACCTACGCTAATGGCACAGCCGATCTTATCCTTGAGACGAAAGCCCTGCCGCCGCAAGGGAATGGTCCTGTCGAAGACTGCCTTGAGCTGAGCAGTCACGCTGCCGAAATAGACTGGCGAAGCTACGATAATTCCGTCTGCTCCCTCCAGCGAGGAAAGGATTTGAGTCATATCGTCCTCTTTGGAACAGGATTTTCCTTTGCTGCAATCTCCGCAGTCATTGCAAAAATCTATCTTCATCTCCGAAATGAGCAGCTTCTTAGTCTCAAAATCCCTCTCATTGGCCACAGCCAGTGCCTCATTTAGAAGGAATTCTGTATTGCCGGCCTTCCGGGGACTGCCACAAATCCCGACCACTATCATCTTTCCATTCACCCTTTGATAAGATTTGCTGGTGTGAAATATAATGCTTTTGCACTCTTTCAACCCATCGCAAAGTTAATATCTAATACACGAATTTTATTACGGGATTCTAAATGAATGTAGAGATCACATCGCTCCTGGACCAGGATGTCTATACTCAGAAGGGCATCTTTGTGGGCAGGGTGGAAGATGCAGTCCTGGACCCTGAGAACGGCGTGGTGAGCGGCCTGGCTATAAGAGATGTGAACCGGGAGCTCTTTGATCAGAAGGGCAAAGGGATCATAATACCCTACCGCTGGGTTACAGCGGTGGGCGATATCATCATCATTCGGCACTTGACCCGAAATGCAAAGGATCAGCGCAAAGTCGGCTAGCTGGGAGATTTATTCCGGCCTGCGTGCCCGCGCACCCCTGGTAGTGAGGGCGGACGGAAGGGGCTTCAAAAAGGTACTTGAGGGCAGCAAAAAGCCCTATGACATCGATTTTGCCCGGTCGATGACAGGCAGCGTGGAGAGCTTCTTTTTAGATTTTGGGCTCTCACCCACTCTGGCCTTCACATTCTCAGATGAGATCAGCCTTCTCTTTCTGGAGGCGCCCTTTGCAGGAAGGGTGGAAAAGATCGATTCCTTGATCGCGGGCTTTCTCTCTGCGGCCCTATCCCTGGATCTGGGCAGGCCCGTTTCCATGGATTGCCGGACGATCCCTCTTTGCGGGGCGGAGATCTGCGAATATCTTATCGAGCGGCAGGATGAGACCTGGCGAAATCATGTCTTTTCCTACGGCTTTTATATGATGTTGGAGGAGGGGCTCAACCCGACGCAGGCTATGGAGAAGCTGCGAGGTTTAAGGGAGCATGATATTCACGAGCTTGTCTTCCAGAAGGGCATAAATCTGGCTAAGACCCCTGCCTGGGAGAGGCGAGGCGTAATGGTCTACCGCAAGGACGGCCTCGTGGCGGCAGATTGGCAGATTCCGCTTTTCTCATCGGAAGAGGGAATATCTCTATTGGCGGAGATAATTGGGCCTTAGCAAAGGCAGTGTCTAAAAGGTAATCTTCATCAAGCAAGTCTGTATTTATTCAATTTTTTCAATATTTATCAAGTCGAATATAGTCTTGCTTTTTTACCTATCGCTTTCCGAAAGAATCGTGAAATACCTTTTGATTATATCTTTGTTCTCTGGAGGAAGGCTCTCGATATAAAGCTCAGAGGGGACTGCTGATGCCTCTCCTGCCTGGGATTTCTGGAAGACACGCTCCACCGGCTGCGTATTTCTGGCCAGAGATCCGGCTCCTATTCCCGGATAAAGCACAATTTCCATCTTATTCTCGTTTAAGATGGCCAGGGAAGGATTTCCGAAGAGGTTGCCTGTGAGGTTTCTTTCCGGGCTTGTGCTTTGCGCCGGAGTTTCACTCTCAAAAGCGGAAAGGGCTTTGTCCCTCAGATCGGCGAGAGATTGAAAATCCGATGGAGTAACAATTTCGCTCTGGGCCAAGAAAATGGCAGCTCCTAATAGGAGTACGACGGCTAATCCTCTGCCGCTTACCTGCCTCGAATCTAGAATCTCTGAGGGCTTGATTTTATTTAGGCTTGCTTTGAGTTCTTCGGCCAGGTTTTGCATGGGCAGAGAATCAACATCGCGATTGTCGTAAGCGGTGCGGGCCTTCTCGGAAAGCTCTGGCCCGAGGGGCGGGAAGGGATCAGCTTTTTTCCGCTTCTTGATAATTGTGGCGCCAGCCAGGCCAAGGATTATGGAGAGAATGGCGGGCGATGCTGCGAGGAGAGGGACGTCTTGGTAATAGAAGCTCATAAAGCCGGGAAGGCCGATAATCTCTGCCAGGGAGTAAACCGCGATGGATAGTATTGCGGCATTCAAAGCCCACACGATCCTTTTAAAGCGGTGGTATGCC
>DATLBD010000133.1:0-2618 GCA_035527135.1 Methanothrix sp.
AACACAGAGGTCTACTTGCTTATCCCCAACGGCGATCGTGCTGGTCTTTGTGACATCAAGCTCTAAAGACGTTTCATCAATTTCTTCAAGACCATCTCAAGCATAAATTAAAAAAATAAATTAGAAAAATCGAAATCAATCAAAATAATAAAAATAAAAATACTCAGGGCAGCTTTTCCGGGTGCCCTTGCATCAGCATATCGCTTTTCGCATCTTTTCCAGTATTCTCTGCCCTGGCCTTTTTGCCGCTCAGAAATTTATCAGGGCCGGCCCTATGGAATAGTAGGTCTCTGCAGGATAGCCATTGATCATACCGTACGCATCAGGCTCCGGAAGCATTGACGTGCTTTGATTCCAGCTGGCATCAATGCTGTGAACAGGTGTGAAGGTCTTGCTAATGGAGTATGTATTTGGCTTTGTCGGTGACGCAAAGGGCTGCAGCATTAGCGATTCATTCGTGCCAAAGATAGCCTGAATCCAGGCGTTGTATTCCGGAACTGCCTGGTTATAGGAAGCAACGTCTCCCGCTGTTGCCTGATCGTATCTCTGGGCCATGTTCCATCCCTTGGTGAGGCCATCCAGGACACCTCTCTGGTAGTCGCTCAAGGCCACAGATGGATCTACCAGGCTGAATATGAAGACCAGGATAATCATAGTGAATAATGCGCTTTTCATCTTTGCATTCTCCTTATTTCAATTATACTATCAATTATATGCAGTCCCTGACCAAAAAGATTTGGGTATGGTTGCGAGAGTGTGTAGTCCCGAATGTTTAGACTTTATATACTCGGGCCAGTTTATCATATTCTATATTCTTTAGCTGCCGTTGGCAAGAATGCTATCTCGGATCATCCTATTTCCTATCTGGTAGCTTTGCAACTTTATCCCCCCCTTTCCCATGCCCCTTTGATGAGCATTTAAAGTCAAAGCTTTCGGGACTGCACAGAACGATATCGTCAACAAAAATTTTTTGTATAATGAATGCCTATATATCTAAAAAGGTGTTTTGATGAATAAATCAAAAATATTTGTAGCTTTGCTGCTATTCGTGATCGTTGGCTCGTTCTGCGGCATGGGGCAAATGGAATCTGATACCAAGCTAGCCAAGTCGTTCATGTTTGAAGTGACCTTTGAAAATGTAAACGCTTCTCAACCACTTTCACCAGGCGTCTTCGTGGTACATACCGGAAACTTGAGTTTGAATTTTGATGGAGAGCTGGCGCCTCTTGCACTGGAACCACTGGCAGAATATGGTAGCAATGCAGATTTCGCTGAATATGTGCGGAGCCTTGATGGTGCCGTTGAAGTCTATACAATAGATGATCCAGTTTTGCCAGGAGAAAATGCGTCTTTTATCATCGAAGTGAACTCCTCTGAGCCGCTATACTTATCCGGAGCGCAGATGGCAGTGGCCTCTAATGATGGCTATGCTCTATTGGACGGCGTCGAAATTGTAGATATGGACCTTACAGCTCTGCCGTCGGTCACAGAAGCCCTGAATTACGATGCCGGAACGGAAGAGAATCAGCCGTTAGGCAGTGGTTTTGCTGGCGGACAGCCCGATCCAAGCCGGGGGGAGGAGAACATAGAAAATGGCGTTTCCACTGAAGAACCTGTACAGGTCCATCCACAGCTAACCGAGACTATCATGATGGTCAGCGTAATCCCCATAGAACCATAGAAGAACAGTAAAACTAACGCTGTCAGATCCCGCCGCACAGAGCGGGACGTTTTTCTTTTCTTTATATCAGGATCATTAATTTTAGCACTCAATCGCTAAGGCAAATTTCCATTTCCATCACATTTGCCGTGCTGGTATTGTGAACCATCACTATCAACGATCGGAGTATGATACGAAATAGTTATGCAGAAAACTCGAAAAATTTAGCTGGCTAAACAAGCACATCCCACGAGTCTAATCAGTAGCGACTGAAGTTTCAACCGCAGATAATGACGGCTGCGCCAATGTTGGTGCCAACTGCCATTTCCTGGACGCGAGGACATCTCAGAATTTTAAGAATTTCTTTATCAATCCCATCAATCCACCGCCGCTTTGCTGAGAAGTGAAAAGTCCCTTCATAACTCCTGCCGCATCAGGCGAGGTAGAAATAGCCATTTCGGATTGCTCTCCTAGGAACTTTGAAAGATCTTCCTGTGCCAGGTTTTGCTTAGATGAACTCTTGCTCAATGAACCGATTACTAATGATCCGATCTCCTTTCCTTCGAGATTTTACGCCCCAATTCCGTGAGATAAACCTTTGATATAGCATTGGGAAGTGTTCGACTCGATGGGGTACTCGCTGGTTATAATATTGTTTTTCATTAGTGACTGAAGAATATCTACGTCCAACAACCCTGGACGGCCTGTCCCTTTCTATTTCCAAGCTAAAAGAAGATATGGCGATCTAGATATAGACCGCCGTTCCTGGCTCTACATTGATTATCTTCTGAACTCCTCTTTGGAAGTACATCGTCTTAGGATAGTTGAACTGGCCATCGTAGACTCTAATGTCGTGGTTTTGGTTTCCGACTACACGCAAGCTGAACCTGCCGTCGAGCGCATCTCCACCCGACCCCTCAGTGCCGATGTAATTTCCATCCAAAAATACCTGATATCC
>DATLBD010000134.1:0-2235 GCA_035527135.1 Methanothrix sp.
ATAATTGGGTATTAGAGTAGATATCATGTTATTTAACTATTTAATATTAATATCAAGCAGATACCAACATAGATTGAGTATGTCAAAAAGAAATCTGATTTATAAAGATGACGGTCCGAACGAAAAACTTGGAAAGTACAGTACTGTATAAAACAAGCTACCGAATAATTCTTAATGGCATGTCATCCGCAAATTAGAAAAAGGTCAACCTAAATCATCTTCATCGAAGGCCAAATCCTCATGTCCCATAAGTTCGTAATAACCGGCGGCGCAGGCTTCATCGGCTCAAACCTTGCCCAAGCCCTCTCCCAAGAAAACCAGGTAGTAGTAGTCGACGACCTCTCTGCCGGCAAGCTCGAGAACCTCGCAGGTATCGATGCTCAGTTCCTTCGTGGAAGCATTACGGATTTGCCATTTCTCCGAGCAGCTTTCGAGGGCGCAGATTGCGTCTTCCACCAGGCCGCCATAGCTTCGGTCAAAAAGAGCGTCGAAGATCCGCTCAACACCAATGAAGTGGGCATTGACGGAACCCTGAATGTCCTGACAGCCGCCCGAGACGCAGGTATCCGCCGGGTGATAATGGCTTCATCGGCAGCAATCTATGGCTTCTCTCCAGAGCTCCCCAAGCGAGAGGATATGATGCCCGATCCGAGGTCGCCTTATGCCATCTCCAAGCTGGCGGGAGAGCATTATGCTCGGGTCTTCCAGGATCTCTACGGCCTGGAGACGGTGGCCTTAAGGTACTTCAATGTCTTTGGCCCAAAACAGGATCCGTCCTCTGAATATTCTGGAGTGATATCTAGATTCATTTCTGCTCTTCTCAAAGGAGAGCATCCCGTCATCTATGGCGACGGCGAGCAGACGCGTGACTACGTATACGTGGTCGATGTAGTAAAGGCAAATATCCTGGCCAGCCGAGGTTCCACCACGGGTGTTTTCAACATAGCATGCGCACAGAGCACCAGCTTGAATGTTCTGGCCGCGAAGATCGGAGATATACTGGGAATAGAGGTCAAGCCGAGATATGAAGCGCCAAGGCCTGCAGATATCAGGCACTCGCTGGCGGATATTAGCAAGGCCCGCAGTTTGGGCTATATTCCGGATTACAGCATCGAGGATGGTTTGAAGGAAACGATACGCTGGTTTCGGAGATAAGTCAATTCTGCATAAAGTGCCAAAGCCTGAAGGCTTCGGTACCTTCTATCGTGGGATCAATTTAGATGAATTCTAACCAGTTGTTTCGTTTATTTTAGCCCGGTCCTTGAATCTCTTACGCCCCACCGGGAATGGTAAGAATCCAAGATGCTTACTGAACTTTCTTCGACCCTTAAATTTGTTTGAGTGAATGCGATGATGTCAGTATGTCGCATGACGTGGGAGAAAATTATGGTTCGAGGATATAGTTTGTTTTTTATAACCTTAACAATAATTATTATGGTTACTACCGTGGATGCACAAGCACTACCCATGCCAAACTCCCCTGCTGGTAGTGCATCAACCGCTATAGCGTCTTCTGAAAATAATGATGTCAAAATTCTTGGTTTGGATTTTGCTGCCTTCCCAAAAATAAAGGTCAATCTTGTCATTGGCAAATCCTATGCTGTGATCAAGAACCTAAAAAAAGGGAACTTAAGTGTCAAGGAAAATAGCACTAATGTCGCAATAGATGATTTCTACTTCACTGGCAACGCCACCGGCCAAAAGCTCGACCTAGCGGTCGTCTTTGACGATACAAAAAGCATGAGCGAAGAAATAAGTGCCATGAAATCAAAAGTTAATGGACTGACTGATCAGATAAATGGATCTGGTGTAGACTGCAATTATGCCCTGGTAACCTTCAAAGACTGCTATTCGGTCAAGACAAATTGGACTAACGATCCCGCAGTGTTTGAGTCTTCTGTTAATTCTCTTCAAGAAAATGGTGGAGATGATGAACCCGAAGTTTCATTGGACGCAATTGCGGCTGTGCTCACAATGGGTTTCAGACCAGATGCGCAGAAAGTTATCCTTGTAATAACCGATGCCCATGCTCACTATAAGAACGATAGTAGTGCTTTCTCAAATTATACAAAAGAAGATATCGAAAAAAGCCTAAAAGATTCTGGTGCAATACTCATACCTGTATCCCCTACTTTCAACAAATCTAGCACTTACCTGGACTTGAGTGAGGTTGCTAACGATATCCAGTGCATGTGGATTGATATAGATTTTGCAGATTTCTCAACGATACTAGAG
>DATLBD010000135.1:0-27864 GCA_035527135.1 Methanothrix sp.
AGCTTTCCCACATGGCCCACACCCGGCAGCCCCTCCACAAGAATAGGATCTTTAAGAGTTATTTCTTTTATACGGTGAACCAGGGTTTCCTTCATTTTGCCTCCTGGCCGAGAGCTCTCCTATACTTGCCATAAGGGTCGTCTGGAGAGAATCTGGCGGGCTTAGTAATAGCCACATGGCCCCCACAGATGGGGCAGATATCCTTCAGGGTGTAGCGGCCGCAGGCCGTACACCTCAGGATTTTGGATCTCATGCCTCTCTAAGGAAAGTGCCTTCTCCGCCGTGCTGTTCGATGTACTTCACCACAGCCTGAGCAGACTTCTTGAGAACAGACTCCGCATGCTTGTAGTCCGGCGCGGTTACATGAATGCGATAGCGCGGCGCTCCGATATAGGCTATGAAGAGCGTGGCATCTTTGTCTTTTATGCGCTTGGCCTGCTTGAGGGCCTTCTTGATAACCTCCACACCATCAGGGGCTGGAGACGTGATGTCCACATAGCCACTGATTTCGACGGACGGTATCTTGACGTTATCCTTGGAGAGGCTCTCCAGCATCTTCAGGTCCTCTTCTGTCAGGCTCACATCAGCCAGGGCTTCCGCACCGCTGATCGCTGCCTCTTCCATGGCCAGATAGAGGCTGTCGTACGCTGCCACCAGAACGTCAGCAACACGCTTGACATCCTCAGGTCGATCCTTATAAGCCATCTCCAGCCATTTCCAGGCTTTCTGGTCCGCCTTCCACTCCTGGATCTTCTCCCGACGCTGATGCTCATTTACATCTTTAAGAGAGAGATCGATATGGTGCCTGGACGTGTCTACATTCAATACCTTGCAGACGATCTTCTGCCCCTCTCGCACGTGGTCGCGAATGTACTTGATCCATCCGCTGGCCACCTCCGAGATGTGAATCAGGCCCTGCTTGCCGGAATACTCGTCCAAAGAGACGAAGGCTCCAAAGTCCACTACCTGAGTCACGGTGCAGACGACTAGAGATCCGGGCTCTGGCCAGCCCTCACGTTCCATTATAGATCACTCTAATACTTCTACTACGGCGGTCTTGATCTCAGCCTTGCCGCCTGTAGGCTCTGCAAGCGTGCGCCCGCAGACCAGGCATTTGACGACCGTGGAAGCATGGGCGAATATCACTTGCTCGTTCTCGCAGTCGTTGCACTTTACCTTGACGAACTTAGAAGGCAGATTTATCCCTCCACCAGATCGAACTTGCCGGCCCTAAAGCCTGCTCGGTTGTGAGCCTTCTTGCAGGTGCTGCAGCGGTAGCGCAGGTTCAGCCTCTTGACGGGCTTGTCGCCGCCCGGCACTTTAGAGAACTTACCCTGATTTCCTATACCATTGGCCCGTTTCTTCTGCCTCACAATATGAGTCATAGAGGAAGCCCGGCCTTTTCTCACCCTCTCCACTACTTGGGGAGTATGCTTTTTGCAGAACGGACAATAAGCGTTAAGCTTTTTTGGCATTTTCACTTCTGATCATCTCTCAAACTTCACTTCAGACGCTAAATTTTTGTTGCGCAGATTTCTGGCGTGAACGGCGGGGAGCACAGCCACGTCATCCTTTGCGAGAAGGTAATTTCTCCCGTCAACTCCCACAAACATAGGAACACTATCCAGCAGCCGCACAATTTCGTATTCCTGAGATATATCTTTCTTGCCCGTTAAAGGCCTTTCGGTGTGAGCCACATGAGCCAAGATGGTTTCGCGACCGGTGGCAATGGCAGAGAGCATCTGCCGGTAGATCTCCTCCTCCTCCTCGGTCATGCCCTGGAGGGTCTCCTCCCGGGAAGCTGAGCGGGCACTACGCAGCGCCCGGCGGACGATCTTTTTCACCCTCTGGTCGAGCAGCTTATTGACGCTGTTCTTCTCGCTCTTGAGGGTGTCTTGCAGAATCTGAGCCTCTACGCTGAAGGAATCCTCTACCTGTGAGAGCTCCTGCCCCAGGCTGGCCAGATAGACGCCAACCTGCTGGTAAAAGTTCGTATCCAGATGCTGAAGCTCCGCGGATTTGCGCTCCTCTCGAAGCGCATTGGCCAGATCCAATTCTTCCACCTTCATGCCCCTGCGCGGGCCTGCTATCTGAGATCAAATAATATATAGATTAATGCTTTGTGCGCGCTTCTGCCACACCTCGGGCCATGAGAAAGACGGCGACACAGGCAGGCAGCTCCGTCGGCCCCTCCACCAGATTATAGCTTTCTCCCCTCATCTGAGTCTTGAAGGGCTTTAAGATCTGTAGGGGCACGGCCTCCTCTCCGAAGACCACAGCATCTTGCAGAGGATCGAAGTCCTCCAGATCGCGGAGCGTGAGGGACGTCACGCGCAGCCCCGAGCCACCGTGCAGGCTGCCGGGACAGCGAATCAGCCTGCGCACATCGGCGGTTACAGGCTCGTCGGTTTCGCCGCGCTCCTCATCCAAGTTGAAGCCTACCTTCACGCCCTCGCTGTCCAAAAACTCTACGAGAAGAAGCTTCCAGATAGCTGCGCTGCCCCGAAAGATGTCAAGATTTCCCCGACCAATCTCCTCCAAAACATTTGCGTCCTGCAGGCTTTTGTAAAAGCTGGCCGCTCTTTTTGGCCCAATGCCCTTTCGTTTTGATAGAACCGCGATAGCCTCTGCCTCGCTTATATGGCGCAGATCTTCGACAAAGGATATGATGGACCGGTTGATCCTGCCTCCCCAGCCCGGCGCTCCAGCGGGGGGCGCACGCAGCCGAAAGGCCCTGTCTTTTCCCCAGTCACCTTCCATGGGGGCCATGTGGATAAACCGATCCATGGCCAGGCCCCGGCCTGCCAGATAGTCCACGATCTCCCGACGCTCATCGCTGCCGAAACCAAAAACGCGTGGGTCTCTGACATGGATGTGATAGCCTCGGCCACCGGAAAAGGCCACATTAATTCTGCTCTCGCTAAAGCCGAAGTCAGACAAAAGAAAGGTCAGGAGCTTTTGCGTCTCCTTCTTTACCATTTCTAGCATCTCGCTGTAGCTTTTGGGCGCATTTCTCAGGTGATCTGCATCCAGGTCGAAGATGAGGTCGGCTCCTTGCCAGAGCTTCTCCTTCATGGTGGGGGCGCCGGGGCGCTGGTAGTAGGCTGCTGAGTGATAGACATGGCGCGGCACCATTGCCCGCACATAATCGATCAGCTCGCCACGGGAAAAGAAGGACTTGTGCCGACGCATGCCGGAGTCGTCGAAGAAGAGAAAGCCCCACTCACGGGAGGCAATGCTAGGCGGGGCTTCAAGGGAGGATTCAATGTAATAGCCCCGGAACTTGGAGACCAGGAGATTAAAGGTTAGGGCGTTCAGCCTCCCACCTCCCGTAAATCTCGGGCCGGCGATCGGCAAAACAGGAAACCTCGCGGCGAAAAGCGTCCCGATCGGTGAGGTCGATATCGGCCAATATCATCGTCTCCTCTGAGCCGGCCTCGGCCAGGACCTCGCCGCGAGCATTGATGATCAAAGAGCCCCCGCCGCTGGCCCAGTTGCAGGCCAGATGAGGCATCTGGTTTTCGATGGCCCGGGCCAGGCAGAGCGTGTGCCACTGTCCCTGCCGCTGCGCGGGAAACTGGGCCACGGTGACCAGGAAATTTGCATCTTGCAGGGCGAGGATGCGCGCCACCTCGGGAAAGCGCAGGTCGTAGCAGATTAAGAGGCCCATCCGACCCCACTTCGTATCTACAGGCAAGATAAAATCTCCGCCATCGAAGTGCTCCTTCTCTCCTGCGAAGGGGTGGATCTTGGGGCGCATCTGCAGGCCGCCCGAGTCGAGGCAGAAACCCAGGTTCTGCCGGCCACTTCGCAAAGAGCCGATGAAAAGGCAATTGTGGTCGCGAGCCAGCGCTCGGAAGGGATCAAGCGAGGGATAGGGCGAATAGTCCCCGGTGGAGGAGGAAGATTGCATTGAGGGCTCGTAGCAAAAACCGGTCAGGAAGAGCTCCGGAAAAACCAGGACCTCGGCACCTTTGGCCAAGGCCGCCCTGGCCATCTGCAATGCTCGGGAGAGGTTCTCTTCGGACCGACATGGCTCAACCTGTTGCTGGAGGCAGGCGGCTCGCATAGCAAAACTAGAGAAGGTTCGGATATATTAAGATAGACATAACATAGGCGCAACAATAAAAAACATAACAGAGGTTGGGTGGCCAAAGGCTGCAGGCTCTAAAGCTTATGAGGTGCCAAAAGCCACAGAACAGCGGTACGATACCGATTAAAAAGAGAAATGGGCAGCATGATAAAGTTGATAATGTTGGAAGTGACCACCTATTGGAAAGAATAATGCTTTATATTCTTGAAAGACTCATGCTCGCTTGCAATGTATCATAGACTGAAAAGTCGCATCTTTGGCGTCATGGAGCCTGGTGATAAGAACAGCAAATTCTTTGACCCATTTATAATGGCGCTGATCGTATTAAATGTAGCCGTCGTGGTCCTGGAGACGGTGGACTGGCTCAACGCCAGTTATGCACAGCTCTTTCGCGCCTTCGATCTCTTTTCCGTCGCAGTCTTCACAGTTGAATACATCTTGCGTGCCTGGATCTGCACTGAAAACCCCAAGTTCAAAGCTGCCTTTTCAGGAAGGCTGCATTATCTCATTACACCCATGGCGATTATTGATCTGATAGCCATATTGCCCTTCTACCTGCCATTCATCTTTCCAGACTTGCGGTTCGTTCGAGCCATACGCCTCTTCCGTTTGTTCCGGATTTTAAAACTGGCCAGATACTCTGATGCCCTCAAGACTTTTGCAGAAGTCCTCAACTTGAAGAAGGAAGAGCTCGGCGTGACATTCTTTGCTACATTGATTCTGCTGGTTATATCATCCAGCATGGTCTACGAAGTAGAGAACGCGGTCCAGCCAGAGGTTTTTGCCAATATCCCCGATGCCATGTGGTGGGGCGTAGTTACCTTGACCACTGTCGGCTATGGAGATATCTATCCAGTGACGCCCATTGGAAAAGTCATTGGTTCTATAGTAGTAATATCAGGAATTGGCCTTTTTGCTCTTCCTGCAGGCATTCTGGCCTCAGGCTTTAACGAGGTATTGCAGAGAAGAAGAGATAAGGTGAGGAAGCGAATGATCTGTCCACACTGCCACAGATACATCGGGGATTATGTAATGATGAAAACCATTGAAGAAGACGATGCACGCAATTAGCCAGAAGTCAAAAGTGTTTTAGATCGTTTCGGCCTAAGGAGAGTGCATGAAAGCTTCTGAAGAAATTGTCAAGATCGAACCGGCGGAAGAGTTTAGGGTCTGCCCCAGGTGCGGCTATGAGCTGGGCTTTCATAGCTCATTTCTACGGGCGGAAAATGGCTACAGGATCATCCTCATCTGCCCGGAGTGCGGGGCGAGGTACGATGTGGGATGGAGAATGTAATAGTCCTTTCAGCACAATTTTATAATCACAATTAGCTGCCATTTAAAGGCATAATTTGCGGTACATCATAGCATGCAGTAATGGAATTTTCAGGGCCTGGGCAATAGCTGTCTGCTCGTAGGAGCTAGGCATTTGTATGCCAACGGGAGGCACGGGCTTGCCCTCTTTGGCATAGACAGCCCCACCTTTCATGCGAGCGCAGGTGAAGCTTCCTGCATCACCCTCAATCAAGACTTCGCCGCCCCTCATCTCTGCGCCCGTAAAGTCGCCTGCCCTGCCTCTTATAATAATTCTGCCACCTTGCATGAGCACACCCGTGTTAGGACCTGCATCGCCAAAAACCTCAATCAAGCCGGAGCGCATGAGTATGCCAGTACTCATTCCCGCGTCGCCTTGCAGGCAAATTTTCTTGTCTGTTGGATTTCTCGCACCCAGGGTATCCCTCAAAATGCCGTCAAAGATGGTCAGGCCATTTTTATCTGCAGTGTTTGGCTCCCGAACAGTCATGTTTTTTTCCAATACCTCTGTGGCCGAGACGAACTTTCGGTAGCCCGTCAAGTCGCTCTGTATCTGCACAACATTTCCCAGAGGTGGTTTTATCTCCCCTGAGACGTATACTGCTCCACGCTGCATGGAGATTCCCATGTGGCTGCCAACATTGCCATCCACGATTACCTTGCCTGCTGCCTCAATGGGTCCGCCCTTTCCACCCAACCGCTGCAGATCCACTCCCAGGCTGGAGCCCAGGCGGCTGCCCGCGTCCCCCGAGATCTTGACGGTCTCGCCCTGAGAGAGGGCCTGCACCAGCTTTCGATAGCTTATGCCGCTTACGGTCTGATCCATGTCGAGTCTTGAGCCCTGATGCTGCCAGTAAAAATCAAAGGTAAAGTCGCAAAGGCATTTCTCGCCCGAGGCATGAATTTGCAGCATTGCCAATCACCGTATTTCGATCACTTGATAGGCTTAGAGCTGCCCCTCTCCGGCTATGCGCTTGGAGACATTGACGCCTACCACAGTTATGAGGATGGCGATTATCGCCGATATAGCTAGATACTGCACTGATTCCACCATGCCGATGCCGAACTTCAGATCGGCATTGCTGGCCAGAATGAAGCCGGTCGCAGACCAGATGATAAGACCCGTTGCCAGCAAGAAAAAGAGATAGGAAATGGTACGAGCATCTCTTATGCCCTCCAGATACATATCCATGATCTTGCCCAGATCCACACATAGGGCAGCGACAACATACCACCAGATACTCTCATGAAGGTAGATCATAACTAATATGAAGATTCCTGGAGATATAGGTTCATGGAAGTACTGCCAGGAATAAGCAAATCCTCTCACTGTGGCGATGATCACCAGCATGGCCGCTAAAATGTAGGTTATGAAAGCGATCTTGCCTGCATAAAGGGATTTTCTTAGAGTCTGCTTTGCCTCTTCCATGGAGTCGTCCAACCCCAGGCCCCGAAATAAGAGATAAAGGCCCACTGCACCGGTGATGGCCACTACAGCGCCACTGGGGTAACCCAGGAGGCTGAAGATAGCAAACATGAGGAGAGCTAAAGCTGGAGGAATGAAGACTGTATGGCTTATCTTGGGATCGGTGAAGACCTGCTTGAGGAGGTAGTAGGTGCTCTCCAGGTTGGGACTCTGCTTGACCAATACCCGGCGTACACCGTTAACTTTTATGCGAGATTGGATAATTGGCAGTATGGCCTCATCCTCAGCTCCATCTGATACTACGATTACTCCGTCGGGATGCAGGTGTGCCACAAGCTCTTCCAACTGTGAAGCAAGCTTGCTGTCGGATACCAGGCCAACCTTCAAGTCACCTGCAATGGATGCGATCTCAGCCGTTTTGCCAGAGGCGACGAGATCGTCCAGGACCTTTATTCCTCCGAATATAGTATTGACATCCGAGTCCTCAGGATCGGCCAGGCCCAGCTTGAGGGCGGCATCGATATTGTCCTGCCTGCCCACAACTGGACTTATCACCCCACCCTTGCGACCTAAATCATTGTCGCGGTCAATACAGAGCACCAGGACATCCATAGGCTACTATTTGAAAAGATTGTACTTAAAGGATTCTGTAGCTATTTGGGAATTGCGTTCTCTTATTCACCCTGCTGCAATCAATGGCGGCAAATGCCATTATAAATGCCATTATTATCAAGATGTCGATGAATTCATGCCTGCACCAGATTACATTTCATGATTGCCTGAGGTTAGCTACATAAAATAGCGAAAAGCCAATAATGTCATTTTATCTAAATCAATAGGACCATCATCATTGATATTTCTTCATTCAATAGCTAAACCGCAACATAAGCTTTAGAAGTACGCTACGATTTAAGACCTGAAGAAATATCCAATGAACATCCAAAGTTATTTATCTTATCATGACTCAGCGCCTGGTATGCTAGCGCGTTTTATAAGACCTTCCATACTCTCTGCTGCGATCTTGTTGATGCTCTTAATATCCTTTGCTGATGCATTTACCCTGGATATGCCGGGCATACAAAGCAATGTCGACATTTACAACAGCAAGGTCGACAATGCGCCATATCTTCTGAAAAGCTTGCTTGGCAGCGAGAAGATCAACCTGATTATAACTAGGGACGACGGAAGCGTATTTCGCGTGGGTATGGACGTGGTGAGCGCAAGGATAGAGAGAACTGTTGAGGGTGGTTTCAGCGATCCTACCATCATAATGACCACCACACAAAGCGCCATAAACGAGGTTGTAGGATCAGAGGATCAAATTGTTGCCTTCCAAAATCTGATGAATGAAGGCCAGATCCGTTTCGAGGCAAAAAGCTGGCTGGCCAAAGCCAAACTAAAGGCAGCCTTATCCAGCACCAGCGTTCTTCAGTTCGGCTATGGTCTCTTCTTCAGCTAGCGAGCTAGGTCGATATTTTCTTTTATTATCTTCAGGGCGCAATAGTCCCCACACATGGTGCAGACATGAGAATCAGTTGGTGATCTGCTTGCCCGCACCTTCCTGGCCGTATCCGGGTCGATGGCTAGCTGGAATTGCTTTTCCCATTGCATGTCCCTTCTGGCTCGTCCCATGGCCAGATCCTGCTCTCGATCTTTGTTTTTGATCATATCTCCAATATGAGCTGCGATCCTGGCGGTGATTGTACCCTGCCTTACATCCTCCATATTGGGAAGGGCCAGATGTTCTGCCGGAGTAACGTAGCAGATGAAGTCTGCCCCGTAAGCACTGGATAGGCTGGCACCCACAGCCGCCACGATATGGTCATAGCCTGGAGCGATGTCTGTAACTAAAGGCCCCAGCATATAGAAGGGCCGCTCATTTGTCATGCGCTTCATAACTTTGACATTGGCCTCGATCTCATCGATGGGAATATGGCCAGGCCCCTCGACAATGGTCTGCACGCCTGCGGCCTGGGCTTTGTCCGCTAGCTCGGCATTTATGATCAGCTCCTGGATCTGAGCCCGATCGGTAGCATCATGCACAGCCCCAGCACGCAGACCATTTCCCAGACTGAGCGTTACTTCATGCTCTTTTAGGATCTCAAGGAGATAGTCGAAGTCCTTGTAGAGGGGATTTTCTTTGCCGTTATGCAGCATCCAGCCGATCATGAAGGCACCACCCCGGCTGCAGACGCCTCCAAAGCGCCCGCCCTGGCCACGCAGCCGCTCTACGCAGATGCTGTTTATGCCGGTATGGATGGCCATGAAGTTCGTTCCCAGCTTTGCCTGCTCTTCCGTAGCACGAAAGAGGTCATCCTCGGGCATATCCACGCCTGCACCGTACTTTCTTATGGCCTCGATGAAGGCCTGATAGAGGGGAACGCTGCCCACACTCAAGGTGGTGGCCTCCACCACACGTCTTCTGATCTCCCTAAAGTCTCCGCCTGTGGAAAGCTCCATGAGCGTGTCAGCTCCGCTCGCCTCAGCCATGCGGGCTTTTTTCACCTCCATCTCCACGTCCACGATATCGCTGCTGGTGCCTATGGAGGCATTGACCTTGGTGCGCAGACCCTTGCCTATGCCCACCGGTTTGGTATACCTGTAAGGGCTCCTGGGGATCACGATCCTACCGGATGCGATGCCTCGAAGTATGAACTCAGGGGTCTTGCCTTCGGCCTTTGCTACAATCTTCATTTCATCGGT
This sequence comes from Methanothrix sp., assembly GCA_035527135.1. Taxonomy (GTDB): domain Archaea; phylum Halobacteriota; class Methanosarcinia; order Methanotrichales; family Methanotrichaceae; genus Methanothrix. The sequence continues at coordinate 9,534 of DATLBD010000135.1, forward strand.
CAGTCTGCCTGCACATGCGTCATCTAAAAGTCCCAATCAAAACACCAGGGTTTTGGGATGGGAACCAATTATTTAAGATTGCTCGACCAGCTCATTTTAGCTATGGGCAAATACACTTGATGTTTACTGTAGAAAATTATTTAAAGTCACATTGCATTATATTCTATTTGCAATGCATGATCTGATTGTAGTGGGCGCGGGGCCAGCAGGATCTGCCGCGGCCCGAACGGCAGCCGAGCAGGGATTAGACACACTGATCCTGGAAAAGGAGACTTTTCCCAGGTACAAGCCCTGCGGGGCTGATGGTTCGGGTAAACTTGATGGTTGGATTACGGGGAAAAGGAGACTTTTCCCAGGTACAAGCCCTGCGGGGGCGCTCTCTCCAGCAGAGCGGCCTCGCTGCTGGACTTTCCTCTTCCCGGCGACATTTGTGAAAGGACCATAACTGGAGCACGTGTGCATTTTTGCGACCGGATTCTTGAGAGACACAAGGGCTACAATCTCACCACTTTAGTAACCAGAAGCCGTTTCGATCATCTTCTTTTGCAGAAGGCCCGAGAATCTGGAGCCGGTATAAAGACGCAAAAGGTCATGGACTTCCAAGAAAAGGATGGCCATGTGTCTGTGAAAACGAAGGAAGGGACCTATCAATGCAGATTCCTGGTGGTCTCCTCCGGATGTCAGGATGGCCTCAAAAACAGGATACAAGGGCCTGGGTGGAAAAAAAGCATGGGGGTCTGCCTGGTTGCCGAGATCGAGGAAGAGGATCAGGAGATCGAAGAGCGGCTGGGCAGCACACTGGACATCCACTTCGGGGTGGCAAAGAGCGGCTACGGGTGGATCTTTCCTCACAGGGGATACTATTCGGTGGGCATAGGCGGCCTGTCGTCTCGCCTGCGTCATCCCCGCCAGGCCATGCTTCAGTTCCTGAAGAAAAATGGCTTTTCTGAGGGGCAGAGGCTTTCTGGCCATCTCATACCACAAGGCGGCAACATGAGGAGGACGGCTGTGGGTAGAGTGCTCTTGGCCGGAGATGCAGCTGGATTTGTGGATGCTTTCACAGGAGAAGGCATCTGCTATGCTCTCTCCTCCGGACAGATTGCTGGCCAGGTGATAGGAGAAGTGCCTGCTCCCGATGTGGCCCAGGCCTACCAGAAAAGATGCAATAAGGAATTTGGCGAGGAGCTGAAATATGCCTTATTCTTCTCAAAAATGATGCACAGTTATCCAGAAGTTTTCCTGCGCATCCTGGCCTGCCAGGAGGAGGTTTTGGACAGGTATATTGAGATTGCCGCGGCCAAGACATCTTACAAGGATTTTATGCGCTGGCTGGTGCCCCGGCTTCCCATAAGCTTGCTGCGAACTTTGTGATATTAAAAAATATTTTTAGGTGAAGACCTCACCCGTCCTCACCTTGCCGGACTTCTCCACTGGGGAGACGAAGATCCTGCCGTCCCCAAACTTGCCGGTGCGCCCAGCATCGCAGATGGTCTTCATGATCGAGTCGACCTCTTTGTCCGCTACATATAGCTCCAGCTTGAGCTTGGGAAGCATGTCCACATCCAAAGTTCCGCCCCGGTACTGCAGCTTGATGCCCTTCTGCTCGCCTCGGCCCAGTACCTCTATCACGGTCATGGCTACAACTCCCTTCTCTTCCAGGGCTTTCTTGATCTGCTCCAGCCTCTCCGGCCGCACTATGGCCTCTATCTTTTTCATTCTTATCACCTTCAGGCATCCTTAAGCATATTCAGGCGCATTCAGGCGTAGGCCTTCTCGCCGTGCTGGGCGATATCCAGGCCAACATACTCTTCTTCCTCTGTGACCCTCAGGCCCATGACGGAGTCCACGATCTTGGCCAGGATCAGCGTCATCACGAAGGCATAGACCACAGATGCGCCGGCGGCCATTATCTGTACCGCGAATTGATTAAAGTTGCCGTAGATCAGGCCGGTGTAGCTGTTAACTGATGCTGTGGCAAATATGCCCGTGGCAATCGCGCCCCACAGGCCGCCCATGCCATGCACCGCCCAGGCATCGCAGCTCTCATCCAGGCCGTGGCCGACGCGGAAGAGCAGGGCCATGTAGCAGAGCACACCGGCAACAGCTCCGATGACGATGGCTCCAGTCACGTCAACATACCCTGCGGCAGGAGTAATGGCCACCAGGCCTGCTATGCCGCCGCTCACCATTCCCAGAGCACTGGGCTTTCCTTTCAGCCAGCTGGCAGCAAGCCAGGTGAGCGCTCCGGCAGCGGCAGAGGTGTTGGTGACCAGCAGGGCTGAGGCGGCAAGACCATTGGCCGCCAGAGCAGAGCCCGCGTTAAAGCCGAACCATCCGAACCAGAGCAGCCCCGCTCCGATCATGGCCATGGGAATGTTGTGCGGCTCCATGACGTATGATCCGTAGCCCATCCTCTTGCCGATGACTAAAGCTATGGCCAGAGCGGAAAAGCCAGAGCTGATGTGCACCACTGTTCCGCCGGCAAAGTCGAGAGCCCCCATCTGGGCCAGCCAGCCGCCCGCCCAGACCCAGTGAGCTAGTGGATCATAGACCAGTGTAGTCCAGAGTAGTGCCAACACTATGAAGGAGCTGAGCTTGACACGCTCCGCCACTGCAGAGGTGAGGATGGCCAATGTTACAGCAGCGAAAACTAGCTGGAAGGCCACGTAGACCAGATGCGGAATGTTGTCGGCTAAAGGCGCCACACCCAGGCCCACGCCGCTTAATGCAAAGTAGTCCAGGCCACCGATAAATCCGGATATGTCCGAGCCGAAGGACAGGCTGTATCCGAACAGCACCCACTGGATGCTGGCTAAAGCAAAGGCCAGGAAAGACAGGCCTATCATTGAGACGACGGTCTTGCTCCGTACCAGGCCGCCGTAGAACAAACCAACGCCAGGCGTCATCAGCATGACCATGGCTATTGACACCAGAACCCATGCGGTGTCTCCACTGTTTATTGGCACACTACATCACCTATCCCATTAATATAAACGCGAAAGATATTCAACTTTTGTATCATCCTTTGAATCGGTCCAGTAAATCCGATTACAAGATTTGCTGAATAAAAGCCTGTTTTGGGATTTAAAAGAGTATTTAATAGAAATTCTGAAGATATGTGAAATAATCATAACGATTCATAGATTCGCATAATCGTTAGTTTGCAGCAAAAAAATCCAACGAAATTTCAATATTTCCCAAGTTTCCACTCCAGCCGTTCACGTCTTTCTGCGCTTGAGCTTTCCGGGGGCTTTTCAATTCTAAGAATATGGTTTCAGCACGCTTGATAAGCTCCAATGCTTTGGTCAGGTGGCCCGGCTTTTCCTCCAGGAGCGTAGCATTGCGCCAGCATGGCTGTCCATGCCGCTATTTACCCACGGTTTCTGAGCACTATATCAAGGCATTTCTGCTTGCCGCCTGCATGGGCTCCGTCCAGATCGCCTTTGCCGTAAGCCAAATTTCCTAAACCGTGCAGCGTTTGGGCAATGCCAGGGATATTGACCAGGACGAGTGCTGCTCTAATCAGGACACAGGCGTTATCGGCAACATTTGCCGTTCCATCATATGCAGACACCGTGCCTATCAGCAAAGCTAATAATTAGCAATGACCAGCTTGCACACATGCTACCACTAATCATTAAGATCAAGGCTTAATTATAAGCATATTTAGGAAAAGGCATGCTATATTTCATAACCTGTGTGAAAATATCATAATTCATCTAAAACGGCATTATGCGACCTATTTATTTATATCTCATAGATTATTTTGCTGATGAACAGAGATTGTTATGAAATCACCTTAAACAACGTTTTAAAATATGAGCCACCTAAAACGCACCTAATCATTTCGAATTTCCCTGTATAATATCATGATTTTCTACAGGATAACGGTGATCTAACGGATACTTCTTTTTTTATATGACATTATGATGATCTTTTCATAACTAATATGAAAATATTTTAACAAAGTTTTTATAGGTTAGGCTGCCCGGGGACCCTCTATCAAGGATCGTGGTTAAGCATGAAAATTATAAAGTATATAACTATTGCAGCAAGTGCTTTTGTATTATTGCTGCTATTAACAACTATGGCAATGGCAGGCGATCCGAACGGCTCCAGTACTTACACAGACGATGTAGCTGGGCTAACGATTGCCACAAACTTCGCATGGACCCTCGTGGCGGCCTTCCTGGTCTTCTTCATGCAGATGGGTTTTGCCCTGCTCGGTGCTGGAGCCTTGAGAGTGAAAAACACAGTCAACTACTTCACCAAGAGCTACATGGACTTCTCCATAGGTGCCCTGGCCTACTGGGCAGTAGGCTTCGCCCTCATGTTCGGAGGCTCCCAGCTCTTTGCGGGTTTGGAAGACGGCAACAGCATTATTGGATGGAGCGGGTGGTTCCTCACAGGAGAGGCCTACGACGTCTCAACCATGATGTTCTGGATGTTCCAGGTCGTCTTTGCGGCTACTGCAGCAACCATAGTCGCAGGTGCTTGCGCTGAAAGACTTAGGCTTCAGACTTATCTCATCTACAGCGGCATTGTTACCGCTATCATCTACAGTATCTACGGCCACTGGGTTTGGGGCGGCGGCTGGCTATCAACTCTGCCCTATGGAGTGGGCGTAAGGGACTTTGCGGGCTCGGGCGTGGTGCATGCTGTGGGCGGTCTTGTTGCCCTGGCAGCTATAATGCTCCTCGGGCCGAGGATCGGCAAGTTCAACAAAGACGGTACACCCAATGCCATACCTGGTCACGACGTGGGCTACATTGTCCTGGGCACATTTGTGCTCTTCTTCGGCTGGTTTGGATTCAACGCGGGATCGACACTAGCAGCCACGGATCTTCGCATATCCGTGATCGCGGTCAATACCTTCCTGGCAGGGTCTGCCGGTGCGGTGATGGTATGCTACTGGACATTCCTGAAGACGAAAAAGGTGGACATCGCCCTGACTTGCAACGGCGCTTTAGCAGGTCTGGTAGGAGTTACAGCACCCTGTGCTTATATCCCCACCTGGTCTGCGGTGGTAATCGGATTGGTGGCTGGATTAATAGTAATGTACGGCATAAAGTTCAACGAATGGGTGCTTAAAGTGGACGACCCTGTGGGTGCTGTGGCAGTGCACGGCTATAACGGTCTCTGGGGCCTGCTGGCGGTGGGAATCTTTGCAGATGGTACCTATGGAGATGTGAGCGGTCTTATCGTTGGCAATACCGGCCAGATGATAGCTCAGATCATTGACGTGGTAACTGTCGCCGTTTGGGCATTTGGAACAGGCTACATACTGTTTGCCGTTCTAAAACGCACCATCGGTCTTAGGGCGTCAAGAGAAGAAGAGCTGGCAGGAATGGATATAAGCGAACATGGATATTCCGCCTACCCGGAGTTTGTTACTCAAGAATCCGGTGAAGGCCTTTCCAGCAAATTTCCCTGAAGTGGTGAGAACATGAAAATGATACAGGTGATAATCAGACCATCTAAGGTGGAAGACGTAAAAAATGCCCTTGATCAGGCAGGCTATGTAAGCCTGACCTCCATCGAGGTAAAAGGAAGAGGCAGGCAAAAAGGCATAACACAGATGTGGCGTGGCGAAGAATACAAAGTGGACATGCTCCCCAAGGTGAAGGTGGAGATTGTAGTCCCGGATGAAAAACAAGACGAGGTAGTTGAGCTGATAAGAAAAGCAGCATATACCGGGAGCATCGGCGACGGAAAGATCTTCGTCCTGCCTGTGGAAAAGACCATCAGGATCAGGACGGGCGAGACGGACGGCAAGGCTCTTTAGCCTGCCTCTTGCTATTTTTTCTATGGCGTCGGCTCTTCCTCCATCGGAGCCGATTTTTTTTCTTCGTTGTCGCGACTGATTGCGGTTATTCGCATCATAATTTTTATGATAATTGCTGTTCTAGTTATGATTTTTCATCAAATAGGATCATATACTTCATTAGGGCAAAACATCCGCTGACCTTCTTAGATGACACTTCTGATGAAGGTCATGCGGAATTTGCAGGAGGGATAAATACGAAAAAGATAGGTATAATATTATTATTAATAGCCTTCTTAACCAGTATTGCATCTGCAGAATATACCAGTAAGAACAATCTCACTATGGATATGAAACAGAGCGTGAGCGGCGAGGGCTACTTCATGACCTACAAGTACGCTAGAATGCCCAATACCCTTGGACTCTCCGGAATAGGTAATAACGGTGTAGAAGCCATGGACTACAGCCACGGCAGCGGCGTGATCGATACCGAATCGATATTGTCCACACAAACTTCCGATGAGACAAATTATGGAGTCGACAAGAGCGAGAACTACGATCCGGATCATGCTGAGGCGTTGAGCTGCATTCAACTGAAAGAAGATAATACCATGACGTATAGCCCAATAGCCTTCGGCGTAGGCACAGGATTTTACGCAGTTCGCCCGCTGCAGTTCAACTCCCTGTTGAAGGAGAAGACGTGGCTCAAGAATCGTGGATCTGCCACCTTAATGCACCATGAAGTAGAATATGCTCATGCTCTGGATAAGGAACTCGAAATCCTGGCCAAAGATTTCATCTCAGAGGACGATCCCAGCGTGAGCATGATGAACATCTCTGAGGATATGACTGCAGGCCGTGCTCACATCGGGATTTTGCAGGGAGACCCTGTTATAGTATCCAAAGAAGATGCCGACGGAAATATGTTCGTGGCAAATACAGCCTGGAAGAAGCCGCTCGTGGACGTGGATGAAGATTACTGGGGAACTTACCACATCGAGAAGCTGATGAACATCACGGCATCATCAGATGAAACGACGGAAGACGATGACTGGCTGCCCTGCTGCTCTGGCGGCTATCTGACCATGCCCGAGGTCTACCAGATGGGCAGCAACGGATTCGGCTCTGATGTGAAAGGCATCTTCGACTGCACCTGCTTCAAGGTTCCTGCAATTGCCGAGTTTCCACGGTAAGGGCGAAACCTTTACCATTTTTTCCCGGCAAGTCAACTATCCCAAGGAAGAGTGATTTTCTGTAATTTTCCCTTATTCGGCCATGAGATCATCCGTTCTTCTAAATCCATAGGATAACGGCAGCCGGAGTTTTAAAGCTGCTATCCTTTTCTCCTGGCGCTCTGATCCGCTTTGGCCAGGCGAACGTCGCCTGCCTCTTGCAGATGCTTTTCCAAATCCTGGGGCGGACTTTTGCTGATAGGAATTTTGCTGGAGAAAAAGGCTCCATCTTTCAAGAAGGCGTAACAGAATAAGCCTAGCTCTCTGTCGTAAACCACGGAGTAGCCTTCTTCCGTCTCGTATTGAGCATAAAATTCGTCACCGTAGACTACTAATTTGACTTCCTGTCCCTTCTCTTGAGGGAAGGTCAGCTTCTCACCAAATATTGCGCTCATAAAAGTCAGAATGGCCTTTCCTGTCTTTCCCGCTCCCTAAAATGTCATCCAGAAAAATATTTAAATTTTCCGGCAAGGCCGTAAGGACAATTTGTGCTGATCTCCTGCCATGCTTTTCGAAACCCTCTTAAGGGACCAAAACCTCCCCCCGTTTATGAAACCAGGGCAAAGCCCGGAATACCTTATCTACGGCGCAGGAGCCATCGGCAGCGTACTTGGTGCATTTCTGCATAAAATTGGTCGCGCTGTGACCTTTGCGGGCAGAGGCGAGCATTTTCGGGCTCTTTCGGAGACTGGATTGGGGATCACGGGCATCTGGGGAGAACACAATGTTCCGGCGCAAGAGATGCAGATTCTTTCCATTCCTCTCCCTAAAAGGCAATTCTCCATCATCCTGCTCTGTGTAAAATCAAAAGACACAGAGGCTGCGGCTCTCGAGGCTGCACCGCTGCTCAAAGAGGGTGGCATCATGGTCTCTATCCAAAACGGCCTGAACAACTGGGAGGCCATCGCTCGTCAGGTGGGAGAAGATCGCACCGTGGGAGCGCGCGTCATCTTTGGAGCAGAGATCCAGAAGCCGGGCCACGCCAAGGTCACCGTCAACGCCGACGATGTCCTCTTGGGCGAGCCTTTCCGGCCCGTAAACCGGCCTCTTTTGGAGTCGTTGCAAGAGGATCTGAGCCTCTCGGGTATTCCCACCAGAATCGTGAGCAAGGATGACATCTGGGCAGCCATATGGGGAAAGGTGCTCTACAACTGCTCCTTAAATCCCCTGGGCGCACTGCTTGAGGTACCTTATGGAAAGCTGGGGGAAAATACGGAGACGAGAGAGATCATAAAGGTCATAATAGAGGAGATTTTTCTCGTGATAAAAGCCAAAGGAGTAAAGGTTCCTTATAATGATGCAGATGAGTACTACCATTATCTTCTGGAGAGGCAGCTTCCCCCAACGGTAGGCCATCGCGCCAGCATGCTGCAGGACATTTTGAAAGGAAGGCAAACAGAGATAGATGCCTTGAATGGGGCCATCTCCCAGTATGCCCGGGAAAATGGCATCTCTACTCCCTACAATGACCTTCTCACAGCTTTGATTAAGTTCAAGGAGAAGCCAGAAAACCAGGGTCAAGGAAGAACCCGGATTTAGGAGATATATGACCAGTCTATTTTTATTTTCTCTCTTAGAAAATTTTATTCATATTGATCAATTCATCTTGACCCGTCTTTCTCAACACTTCTATTTTAATTCATCTCCCTAAATTCATTTCATCTTGCTATTATCTGTGTACTCCCTGAGGAAAGCTTTTTCATCGGTCCGTGACTATTATTGGTGGGAGTGTGAAATCATTGGCCGAGAGTGAGAAGATGCAAGAGCTGACCAGCATACTGAAAACCATAACCGAAGAGATGCAAAAGGCCCTCTCCGCTAAAACTGTCGTGGGCGATCCTGTCACCGTGGATGGCAAGACCGTCATCCCACTGATGAGCGTAGGCATGGGCTTTGGTGCGGGTTCCGGTCCTGGAACTGAAACCAAACCGGGCGGAGGCGGAGGTGGTGGGGGCTTGGGCATGAAGCCCGTTGCTGTGATAATAATCGATCAACACGGCGTCAGAGTGGAGCGGCTGAAGGAGAATCAACACACTTTAGTGGAGCATGTGGTAGAGGCCGTGCCAAAGCTCCTGGAGGGCATCTCCCACAAGAAAGAGACGCATGTGGCGATAAAGGGAGAGGAAGATCAGTCCTGATAAAGTGGCGAATCAAGGCCAGAAGAATCAAAGCCAAATAAATGATGAACCATTGAGTACTCGATGTCAATGCACAAATGGGACCCATCCGATTACCAGAAGAGTTCCTCTGCCCAGTACAATTGGGCCATGGCACTAATTGCCGGGCTGAAGCTTGAGGGCGATGAAAGCATCCTCGATATAGGATGTGGGGATGGCAGGATTACTGCCCACCTGGCCAGCCTTGTGCCCAATGGCAGTGTGTTAGGAACGGATCTCTCGCCGGAGATGATTCGCTTTGCAGCCGGCAAATATCTGCCCAAAGACTATCCTAATCTCTCTTTTCGGGTTGGCGATGCCTCCCAGCTGCATTTTGCCGAGAAATTTGACCTTGTCGTCTCCTTTGCCTGCCTGCACTGGGTAAAAGATCAACTGCCTGTCCTTAAAGGCGTCCGGCAGAGCCTCAAGCCTTACGGTTGCTTTCTCATGCAGTGCGGGGGGAGGGGTAACGCCGCCCGGCTCCTGGATCTTACTGGCGAACTGGCCGCAAGCCCGCCGTGGAAGGAGTACTTCTCCGACTTTTCTTTTCCCTACCACTTCTATGGGCCGGAAGAGTACAGGGTCTGGCTGGCAGAGGCGGGCCTTCACTCTCGCCGGGTGGAGTTAATTCCAAAGGAAATGATCCATCAGGGCCAGGCGGGCCTGGAGGGCATCATCAGAAATACCTGGCTGCCCTACTTGGAGAGGCTGCCTGTCCATCTGCGGGACAAGTTTGTGAAGGAGATCGCGGGAAGGTATCTGGAGAGATATCCTCTGGATGAGAAAGGCCAGACTCATGTGCAGATGATGCGCCTGGAAGTGGAGGCAGAAAAGCCGCGCTGAGGCATGGCAGGCATGGCCGCAGAGCGTCGGGATGGCGAGATGCACCTTGGCCTGCAAAGCAAAATATGCGATACTGTCTTAAAAAAGGCATGCGTATCCAACTTAGTTTTGGATCAGCTTAGCCGGATTTCCTTTTCATGCGGCGGCGCCTTGGATGCCACACAGCTGCTGCGCGGGTGCGCAGACGTCGTCTCACTATAAATTAAAACAAATTTTTATATTTTTTATTTCATGTGTATATTGTTTATTAATTATGCAATATGCTCGATTCGTGCCGTCTTCACCAGGTGCTCATTTAATGTCTCATTTTGGAAGTGGGCGATTATGGCAAAGATGCGAGTCTCCCCGGTACTGGAGATTTGCGCCGCCCCACCATAACAGATCTGGCCAAATCCGTGTTTCACTCGTGCATCGGCTTTTGCCACCATTCCATTCCTATCTCCGATTGTTCCTGGATCTGCAGAGATGGCTTTGCAGGAAGGCATCATGATCTGTCGCAATAGGTCCTCCAATATGATGCTGGTGGGCGCGCGATGGTCAAAGAGATATATCGTGCCCCAATCCAGGCTTGATTCTCCCTGGAAGCGGATGCTGCGCACAATGCTGTCCACGTCGGATGAGACCGCCATGGGCTGCACGGTGATGTTCTGGCCGATGCCATCCAAGGTGACATTGTAATTCCATAATGCTATCGTCCGGCTGTCGGCTTCTGCAGCCGGCATGAAGATGGCCGCAAGAGCCATCAAAACCATCAATGCTTTCCAGTTCATCTTTTCTTATCCTCTGGCTTGATCCTGAAAAAGCGAATGTCGCCTGGTTGGTTAATACACTTGCGGGGGCGATTCATGGGCATGGCAGCCAGGCTCGGGGAAGTTTCTGGCAAATCTATCTTGATTGGCAAGCAAAAAGATTCATAGCATGCGTTTTTCGCATCATGCTGCACTTTTCATCCAATGGCCCAGCATTTCTCGGAGGCCTTCTCCTGATCGAAAGGTTTTTTATTCTCCAATTCCTTCCACTTGGGGAATGAGCGAGGGAACTAACGATACTGAGAAGAAGGGCCCTGTTAAGCAGAAGCTCGATCTCAAGAATAAGCTGGATCTTAAGAGCAAGCTAGACAACGTGGATCTGGGCGTCACCATGCCTTCCACGAATGTAGAAGAGTACATGCGGGTTTTAAGGCTGGCCAGAAAGCCGAATCGTGAGGAGTTCAATATGATCGCCAAGATCTCCATGGCCGGCATAGGCATCATCGGTGCCTTGGGCTTTGTCATATATGCGCTGCTCACGGAACTGCCCAAGGCCTTCTAAAAATTTTTAGCTCTTTTCGAGCATAAACGCATATCTTCTTTAGCTTTCTTTAGCTTTGGCCTTATTCAGCGCTCGCAGTGTGGCTCCAAACTCCGATTCCACCAGAGTTGTCACGCCCATGGTTTTGGGATGCAGATCTAGCTCTACCGTGACGTGTTGGTGGCCCAAGTCACGCAGGGGCTTGACCTGGCGGGGTCCGTTGGTGATCGAGAATATCTCCATGCCTTCTAGAGCTGATACCGGCAGAGCATGGGGCACTCCCGAGATCACGGCAAAGTCGTAATGCTTTTCTGCGGCCAGCTTTTTAACCGCATCACCGGTCACCGGGTACTCATCAAGTCCGCCGATGAGCTTAAAGTCCACCCTCCTTTCCTTAAGATCGCGGGCAATATTGGCCGCATCTCTTCTTACCTTGGGCAGGCCCACCTGGTCATTCAGATTGGCCAGGGTATCTACCTGATCTCCGGCTACTTCGGCAACAGCTGCGGTAATATCCGCAAACATATAGCCGGTCTCTTTTTTGGCATTGAGGATATTCAGGCCCTTCTTGCCTTGCCGGATGAGCTCTAGAAGCCGGGCGGCTGCCTCATATTTGAGATCTCCTCGCTCCGGAGCCAGATACTCACTGCTCGCCGCTCCGTATAGCTTCTCCACTAAGGTGGCTTTCTCGAGCAGGTTCGTTTGCCTGAGAAGCTCTGCCTCGTCTATGATTCCCTTGTCTCTTGCTGCCTCCAAAGTGAGGATCACGCCTTTGGTATTGTCTCTATAGCCGGCATGAACCTCCACCTCCAAGACGGGTATGTCCAGTTCGGCATTGAGGACGGCCTGATGCAGATCATCGCCGATGATCATGCTGCTACATGTCCCTGAGACGGCCATGAGCTTTGGATGGAACAATTCATTGGCCTTCTTGAGAAGGGCGGTGAGCGGCTGCTGACCTCCGAAAACAAATCCTGCTTCGTCCAGTGCGGTGGTGAGGACCCGCACTCCGTCCTCCTCTAAGAGGCGGGCATGCTTGAAGCAGCATCCGCTTGGGCCGTGCAGTATGACCACCTCGGCACCGAGGTCGCGCAGAGTGTAGAGTGCTGCCACAATGGAGCTTGGTCTGGGATGAAGTATTGTTAAATTTTGCACTTCGCTTGCCATTCATATCACCTAAAGCATTTCACGCATGAAAGCAGCCTTTTCGGGCTGCAACTTTGGGCTTTCTCTAGCCCATCTTGCAGATTTTTAGCTGTAGCTGCCCCCAGCTCTTCTGCCAGGGGCACAAGTCTTTCGCCTACTAAAATTAGCTTTGAAATCTCGCTTTTTCTTTGCCGTAGAAGGTTGGCCAGAGCAGGGATGTCCATGCCTTCACATACAGTTTCCGAGTCCTCTCCCACCACCACGACCAAGCCGCTGCCACAGGCCCGATCCAGTGCCCGTGCCACATCCTTGGCTTTGAGCCCGGAGTTGGAGCTGTCGAATATGATCTGACCGTCCAGCCGCTTGATCTTCATGCGCCCGGAAAAGCCGTCAAAGCCGCAAAGAGCCTGAGCTATCTCACTCCTCTCAATACCTGCTGCATCAGCGGCTGCACAAGCTCCTGCTATTGCCGTCTCATAGCCCAAAAAGTCCAGATCTTCACCCAAATCCAGATGCACCTCTTCTTTTGCAAAGATCAGTCTATTCGAGCTGGCATAAACCCTTCCGCCTCTGGCAAAAGAGATGTCCGGGGAGAGCCTGGCATCGCTGTTGGCCAAAAGCTTCGCGCCCCTCTTGGCCAGGGAGAGCATCTGAAGTTTGGCAGTACTGGCCCACTTTGTGGCATTGGCGACGAGATAGTCTCCGGAAAGGCTGGTCAAGATCCCATAGTCAGCCAGGCCCGTGCCGCCCAAAGAGATCTCGCAGATCAGGGCCTGCACGCGTTGAACTTGGGCGACTTCTGTGGCATGGATCACATTTCCAGGAGTGATGGAAAGCCCCTTTTCCAGAAGGCGGGCTTTGCCATCCTGCCAGATCTCCAGGCCGCGGGTTGTGTGGGATAACACTTTCTTTTGCCGAGAGAGCATCAGGGCGAGCAACAGGGTCGTGGAGGTCTTGCTGTGTGTCCCCGTCACCTCGAAGACCACTAGATCAGGATCAACTCTTCCCCTCAATAGCTCGCCCACCGCCTGATGGTGGGTGATTATCTTCTTTTTCCCTTTTTTAGCCTGAATTATGGCCGGATTATCCGGGGCGAGGTGTACGGGGGCAGCCACCAGGTCGAAGCCTGCCAGATTTGGGGTGTGGTGATAGACCTCTAAAGCCTCTGCTTGCAGGCCCGATTCTACCATCTTGCGGGCGATTGTCGCGCCGCCGTGGATGGTGTCGAGTACGGCTACTTTAGAGCCTCTTCCGTCCGCTTGTATGCCAGTGTCGCAATGCATTCGTCCACGCCCAGGGGCTCGGCACAGATGACCTCTACCTCTTTGCCCCCTATCTTCAAAGTGCCTCTGCGCTTGTTTGGATCTATGCCCATCTCCTGGGGAATGTCCTGGCGGGTATGGACTCCGTGGGCCAAAAAGAGGGGTAGTGCCACGATTTTCGATACATTGGTTCCGGCAAAGCTATTCAACCCCTCCGGGATGCTGGGCTGGTTCATATTTAGATAAGCAGTCCTGACCGGTCCTGAGTGGTTTTTGCTGATCATTTGGGCGAGCGACTCCACCAGCTCTTTATTGTAAGGCAGGCTGGAACCATGCCCGAGTACAAGTATACCTACGTCCTTCATGGAAAACACCCGTATTACTTTTCACTAATCCCGTGTTAAGAGACGATAGATTCATAAGTACTAAATCCTTTCGAGGCTGCGCTGCTTGCCAGGCCCCGAGTCGGGACTATTGAGTGTGGCAAGAAAAGGCTATCTGTACTTGCGAAGATGACGCCTGGGAGGTGATAAGCATCCGTATGAAGTGGGTAAATGGGCTTTCTATATTCTCTGCTTGTATCCTCTTTCTAACAATCTTGATTTACCCTGCTTTTTCCCAGGAGGTCGTTCTCTATGTGCATGAGAATTACACCATGGGAAACTGCTCATTGCAGTTCGAGGATATAGATTCGCAGGCGGCAAAGGTTTGGCTGCTAATACTGGAAGGGCGAGAGCCGTCTTTATCAATGGTCCTGGGCATAAATGATACCTTTAGCTGCGGCAATCTGACGGCCACTGTGGCGAGAATTTACGTCGGAGAGAGCGCCGATCTTGTCTGCCTAAAGATCAATAGCACAGAGCAAGACGCTCTGGGCCAAAAGCTGCGGGCATGATTGCGCTGAAATTCGCAAAAGCATTCAGGCTGAGAAATGCTTTTCGAAGATGCCCGCAATCTCAGAGGGCGTTTCGATGACAAAGACATCCTCCATCTGGCGCAGCCTCTCTACATGCTCTGCATCCTCTTTTCGGATGCGAAGCCGCATCTCGCTGCCGTCAGGAAGAATGGTGGTTATAATTCCGGGCTTATAGTCGCAGGGCATGATGTATGTGGAAACGAAAGCCTTCTGGGACATGATGGCGGCGTTGGAGAGCAGCGAGTCTGCCAGGCCCAATGCGATCTTGGCCACTGTATTCGATGTCGCGGGGGCAAGCAGCAAAAACTCGTAGCGCTTAACCTGCAACTGGCCGGCCAGGAAGGGAGAGTTGGCGTTGATCTCTACCCACACCTTGTCGAAGTGCTTCTCTAAGATGTTGAAGAGCTTGTAATATTTGATGACCTGCTCGCCTGCTTTGGAGACAAAGACGCGCACATCCACCACATCTTCGTACTGCTTTTGCAATTTTATCATGGTGTCGACCGTCTCCTCAATGCGGTCGCCGCTACCTGTGATCCCCCACGCGATCTTTCGCTTAATACTGTCCTTTGCCATAATAATCACTTGTGTCCCTGCAGTAACTTGAGTCTTTTCAGGATAATTATTTTTCCAGTCCCTTCATCTTCTCCAGCCGTTCTACGGTTTCCGCGAACTTCTTTGTCGTCTTTCTGAGCGATCGGAAGCCTTCTTCATCCTTCATTGCACCCTCCAGTGTATCGCGAGACCAGAAGGTTGCTCCCAGGTTGGCGCCAAAAAATCCTCCGCTCACCGGGATCATCCCGTTGAGAATGTAAAAAGTATGGATCTGCTGTATGGCCAGCTCCTGGCCGCCTATGCGATCGCCGCCCACAGCTATGGCCATGCCCGGCTTGAGCCGCAGAGTCTTGGGGTCGGCTGCCAGTGCGGCTCGCGTTCTGTCTATCACTATCTTGGTCTGAGCACTCATGCTGCCGTTATATACCGGCGTGGCGATAACAAATCCTTGCGCCTCCCGGATGAGGGGATAGAGCTGATACATATCGTCTTTGACTATGCATTCCTTGTTTTTTAGGCAATAGTCGCAGTGCCGACAGGGGCTGATCTGCTTGCCTCGCACGGTGAATTGCTCTGTCTCCAGGCCCTTGTCCTCCAGCATCTTGAGGGCTTCTCCCAGGATATGCTCCGTGGCCATATTCCTGGGACTGCCGGATATGCCGAGTATCATGATCGTCTATAGGATCTAAAGATATTTCAGATTTGCCGGAAGAGAAGGTTCTCGAAATATGCGCCTTAAAAATTATCCCATTAAAAATAGACTCCTCAAAAATAGAACTCAAAGGGCCTCTTGCACTGCCAGGCGCAGCCGGATCATCTCCTCTACCTCGTCGGAGGTGGTGCCGAAGACCTCTTGCAGGATCTCTTTGGCGGTTTGCAGCTCCTGGGCCTTTCTGTCCGACCTGAAGCTGGGAAAGACCTGCCGCTCTATTCTCGGCCTCCTGTGCAGGGGCCACCCAAGCTGTTCGAAAACTCCTGCCATGGCAGCTATCTAGTGCATGTAAGAATAAATACTTTCTGGAAAGAATGATAACAGTAAATCATTTTATGGACTAATAAAAGTATATGTAAGATACAAATGATCTGCTAATAATGCCTCCATAATTAGCCTCTCATAAAGAGGATGATTAGAACGCAGATGATTATCGGGGAGGTGATCGTCTTGAGGTGAAGAAGAAGATTGGCCGAGCGGGGCGAAAGTGATGCAAAAAGTATTATGCCGGAATTGCCAATGTAAAATATGATAGGGGATAAGATAATCATGATCAAGGGCAAGGCTTGGGTCTTTGGAGACGATGTGGATACGGATGTGATCATCCCTGGCAAGTACCTGCGCACAAAAGATGCGAGGCTCTGGGCGGAGCATGCCATGGAGGGCTTAGACCCGCAATTTGCCTCCCTGGTGCAGAAGGGCGATGTGATTGTGGCAGGCAGAAACTTCGGCAGCGGTTCCTCCCGCGAGCAGGCGCCCTGGGCATTGAAGGGGGCGGGCGTGGCCGTGGTGGTGGCCCGGTCCTTTGCTCGCATATTCTACAGAAACGCCATCAATGTAGGGCTGGCTCTGATCGAGGCGGATGTGTCCTGCGGCAAGGGCGACATCGTGGAGGTGGATCTGGCGGCAGGAACTGTGCAGGTAAAGGGTAAGGTCTATCAGGGCACCAGGCTGCCTGATTTCCTGATGGAGATACTGGAAGACGGGGGCCTCGTGGCGCACCGAAGGCGGCAGAAAGGATTGGCATGATCTTTCCAAAAGATTACAAGTTCGTAGGGATTAAGGACCGGGAGAGGCGGGGCGAGCCCGTCTACTTTGCCACCGAGTATCTCATCAGCCGGGATGGGCCCAGGCTCTACCATGTCAAGAGTCGGGGCTCGGGCTTCATGAGAGAGGTGGCAGAGCTGGAGCCGATCGCCTCAGGCCCGGAGATCATGTTTTATCCTGATATTGTGGACACCAGGAACCGGGCCCAACTCATAGAGCTGGCGGAGGGCGTCTGCCGAAGCACAAGGGCCAACACAGTAGTCTTTCAGGGACCAGATGAGCACATCACCTTTGTTAAAGACCCGGACCTTGCCCAGGTTCTTACCATTGAGGTTTTGGATGTCTCGCCTCCCGATCCTCCCTGGCTGGTCTACGTTCTGAGGAATTTAGAAAGCTGCGGCATACTGGGGGATCTGACGGTACGTTTTGTGCCTCGCGTTCTGGATCTGCGCCGCTTTGACTGTGCCTCTGTTTATTACCCTTGCCGGGCCTCGGGCCTGGGGCGTTCTTTGGACACGGACCCTGTGGTGCACGAGCATCCCATGATCGTGGGCTGCGAGGTCTCGCAAGAGATATTTCTGGCCAATAATCCTGGCAAAGATTTCGAGTTTGTCAATATCTGCCCCGTACGCAGCCTCGAGGTGGTCTTTGAGCCCAGTGGGCCTTTCATCACCCGCTGCTGCCGTTCCGAGCGGCGGGGCAAAACCAGCAAGAACGGCCAGCTGGGCATGGTGGTGCATTGGGGAGACGGGCCGGATAAAATAGCGGAGGCGGTGAGATGTCTGGTGCAGGATCTAAGAAAGTAGCTGTCGCGGCAGGCGACGGCATTGGGCCTGAGGTAATAGAGAGCGCCCTGGCAGTGCTTGATGCAGCAGGTGCACAGTTTGAAAAGGTCCCTCTGGAGATTGGCCTCGCTCGCTGGAAGAGGACGGGCCTGGCCATGTCCGAGGAGGACTTGCAGATCATCAAAGAGTGCGACTGCGTTCTTTTAGGGGCGATTAGCACACCGCCTGATCCTAATTATCGAAGCGTGCTCCTGGCGATTAGAAAGGAGCTGGACCTGTTTGCCAATATCCGGCCTTTCCAGTCCCAAGATCTCGATTTCATCATCGTGCGGGAGAACACGGAGGGGCTCTATTCCGGCCTCGAGGAGGTGGGTGCGGAGGAGTCGCACACCCTGCGGGTGATAACGCGGCGCGGCTCAGAGAGGATTGCCGAGGCAGCCTGCGACCTGGCCGAGCGCAGGCAAAAGCTGACTATCATCCACAAGTCCAATGTGCTGAGGAGCGACCGCCTCTTTCTGGAGACCTGTCGGCAGGTGGCCGCGCGGCGCAGTGTGCCTTGCGAGGACATGCTGGTGGACGCCGCCGCCTACAATCTGGTGGTAAATCCCAAAAGGTTCGACGTG
>DATLBD010000136.1:0-9507 GCA_035527135.1 Methanothrix sp.
GTCGCGAAATTTCAAGCGATCTTGAATCGAAGCAGTGCCGCAACGCCGCCCAAAGAGCGCAATCGATCTCCTGGCTCAAACTCCGAGCTGAAGATCACCACCTTCCCCCGAGCATTATCCACTTCGCGCATGATCTCATCCACAGATCCCCGACGGGCCATCTCATCTAAGACCAGCAGCTGTTCTATTGCGCCGTAGTTCTTGGCGGTTTCCACCTCTTTTCTGCCGTAGGCGGCTTTGCCATTCGTGGCGATCTCCCGGAAGAGATCTTCAATGAGCTTTGCTTCCCTGGCTATGCGGCTGGACTCAAGAACGCTCTTTACGGCCCCGCGACGCAAAACCTCCTGAAATCCGGATCTTCCGATGGACGAGGTGTCATCCATGGCAATTCTTTTGGCCAAATCCGGGAGGCTGGAGTCGATCACCTTCTTTAAATCCTCTTTGGTAAAGCCGGGTCCCGCTAAGATCACCTCTGCGCTCTCTTGTGTCGCTTTATCAATGGCATTCGCCACCTCTCGCAGAAAGCCGGTGCGCGTGTCTTCCTCACCGCCCTTGCCGCTGCCCTGCCGGATCTCCGCTGCCATCTGCACCCCGAACTGGCGCAAGACTCCAATGGTGGCCTCGCCCTCCTCCACCAGCGCAATGACCACTCGCGGCCTTAGTGATTCGGCCACTGCCTCATCAATGCGCGCCAAAAGGTCCGGTCTCCAATGGTACTTAAGGATGGACAGATCCGTCCCTACCTCGATATTCAGAGTATGATATGCCCCCACATCCATGCCCGATTTGATAATGCCATGCAGCCGCAGCCAGTTGGAATACATGTGAAACTCGACATCCTCCACCTTGACTCCCAGGCGCAACGTCTTTCTCTCCATCTTTTCCGGACGCGCCTTGTCGGCAATGGTTGGAACCTTTCTGTGCGTGAGAGCAAAGACGAGATCGCCCCGCGCAATCAGATGCTGTAGATGCCATAGATCATCTAATGACTCGGGCCGCAGCGCTATCTCTCCTTCATCACCTCGCAGATTCTTCTTTAGGACGCGCATGAAAGCTACCTTCTAATCAAAAGGCTTAAATCATTGTGCATCAAGGGAGGGAATCGAGCCGCCATAACTCAGTTGGTAGAGTGTCTGGCTGTTAATTGCCCAAAGCAGTAACCAGAATGTCACAGGTTCGAGCCCTGTTGGCGGCGCATTCCTTTTGGGCCTGTAGCTTAGTCCGGTTAGAGCGCTCGGCTCATAACCGAGTGGCCGCCGGTTCAAATCCGGCCAGGCCCATGCTGGCATAATTATGGCCATTGGCTTGGTTCATCTTTACCAATAGGTATTTTTGAAATCAATTTTTAATCTAAACTTACGTATTAATTAT
This sequence comes from Methanothrix sp., assembly GCA_035527135.1. Lineage (GTDB taxonomy): Archaea > Halobacteriota > Methanosarcinia > Methanotrichales > Methanotrichaceae > Methanothrix. The sequence goes on from DATLBD010000136.1 coordinate 1,372, forward strand.
TATTGTTAAAAATGGTTGTTAAAAATGACTAATATTGTTAAAATTAATTAATATTATCAAAAATAAAACGTGAAATGGATGAGACTTATGAGGATCAGCTATGAGAATTAGCTCAGGGCACTGGCGGCTTTCTGCCAGGCCATGATCTTCTTGGGGCTGATGCCTGTCTTCTCCGCCAGGCTGCTGGCCTTTGCCTGGGCCAAATCAGGAACCGTTTTAATTCCCGCCGTGGCCAGCTTCTCCAGGGTCTTGGGGCCTATTCCCGGCACGTTCACCAGGCCGTCGCCCTTTTCCAAAGCCTGCGTCTTTGCCTTTTTCCCTGCGTTGGCCGCCCTCGTTGTCTTTTTCTTTGTTTTTGCCACACCCGCTGCTCTCTTGGCCTTCGGTTTCGCTTCTTCTTTTGTTTCCGCGGGATCTGTCTTTTCCAGGGCCTTCTTGGCCTGCCACTCCAGGAAGTTGCAGTGGGGACAGCCTAAATCCCAGGGTCTCTTGCCCTTGTTGATAATGCGGATGTGGTTCATGCCATGCTTCTCACACAGCTTGTCGGTTACAACTACCGTTCCAAATCTGGGAAGAGGCAGAGTAAATCTGCATTCCGGATAGCCGGAGCAGCCGATAAAACGAGAGCCACGATGTCCGCGCCGAATTATGAGATCAGATTTGCACTTCTCACAGGTGCCCACAATCTTGTCGGTGCGCAGGCCATCCTTGAGCGACTGGCCAATGCCATCCTGGTTTTGGGTCAGCTCATCGAAAACTGATGTGAGCATGACCCTTGACTCCTCAATGACCTCGTCCTCCTTGATCTTTTGTTCCGAGATGAGGGTCATATCCTTCTCTAAAGTCTGGGTCATCTCCGGCTTGGTAATGGTGGGAGCATATTTTTGCAGCGTATCCACCACGGCGTAAGCGGTATTGGTGGGGCGCATGGGATTGCCCTGCACATAAGCGCGCGCATAGAGTTTGCTGATGATATCATGCCTGGTGGACTTCGTTCCCAGTCCCAGCTCATCCATGAGCTTGATGAGCTTGCCCTGGCCGAAGCGACCTGGGGGCTGCGTCTCTTTAGCATCAACGCCGTGGCCTAAGACCGCGAGGCGCTCGCCTTTCTTGAGTTCTGGCAGGATGTGTTCCTCTGCCTTGCTGTAGGGATAATAATATCTCCAGCCCGCTTCCACGAGGCGTGCTCCGTTAGCCCGGAAGGGCTCGGGGCCAATGTCCACCTTAAGGCTGGTGGCATCCCAGACGCATGCTTCGGCTAAGGTGGCGAAGAAGCGGCGCACTACCAGCTCATAAATTCGCCATTGATCGTCCTTCAGCTCGCTCTTCTCCACGGGGACGGTGGGATAGATTGGCGGATGGTCGGTTGTGGACCTCTTGCCGCGCGTGGGCTGCATCTTTCCCTTGAGCAGTCGCTCTGCCTCATTAGAAAAAGCACTTTTCAGGAAAAGCCGGGTTAAAGCTACGAGGTCAATGGATGGTGGATAAACGGTGTTATCCGTTCTGGGATAGGAGATGAAGCCGTTGGTGTAGAGCCATTCGGCTATTCGCATAGCATTAGCGGCGGAAAAGCCTATTCCGCTGGCGGCGGAGATGAAGCTGGTGGTGTCAAAGGGTGCCGGTGGCTTGTCGATGCGCGGTTTTGTCTCTATGGACTTGATTATGCCCACAGGGCCGAGGCGGGCTATTATTTCGTCAACCTCGGCCTTTTCCCAGATGCGCCCTTTGGCATGTTGCACGCGAAGCTCTTTCTCCAGATCGGCATAGATCTCCCAGTAAGCCTTGGGCACGAATGACTGAATCTCTCGCTCTTTATCAACAATGAGGGCCAGGGTGGGTGATTGGACCCGTCCTACGGAAAGAAACTCCTTGCCCAGTCGGCCGGAGGTAAGAGAGATATATCTGGTCAAAGCTGCGCCCCAGACTAAATCTATGACCTGCCTGGCCTCGCCCGAGGCCGCCAGATCAAAGTCCACCTTTCCTGAGTCTTTAAAGGCCTTCAAGATCTCTTCTTTGACAATAGCGCTGTATCTAACGCGATCGGCATGCAGGCCGGGATTGACCTCTTTGACTATATTTAGTGCCTCAACTCCGATCAGCTCCCCCTCGCGATCGTAATCCGTGGCAATGGTGATGCGATCTGCCTTTTTTCCCAGGGTTTGTAGCGCTGAGATGATCTTCTCTTGGATAGGACGGACGACGACCTCGGCTCTGATCAGATCTTTGCAGTCCACCTTCTGCCAATTGTTGTATCCTGGAGGATAGTCTACACCCACGATGTGGCCGGAAAGGCCCATGACCACTTTGTCGTCAAAGCGATAGGTATCGACGCCTGACACTCGCTGGGAGCTGGGCTTGCTGCCTGCCAGGATCTGAGCAATCCTCTTGGCTGCATCGTGCTTCTCTGCTATTATGAGATGCATTCCAGAGTGCCAAATATTGCAGTTGATTTAAGTTTTTCCGTAAAAAATCGTGTTCTTCGCAGAATTGCTGGGGCGAGTCTCAGCAAGTAGCAATCACCCTTTTTGATTCAGGCTTTTGGTCTTTGCCGCAAAAATGGGTCGCGTATCCGTTCAACTGAAAATCTTGATCCATGGCTCAAACTAAAACTATGAGATTTTGTCCGCCAAATGCAGGTTTTAAATTGAGCTTTCAGCTAATCAGATGCACGACCCAAAAATGAACGCAGGACGATTATTCTGGATATATTTTCCTGGGTATTCAACATGATTATTTGATAATTTTCAATGTTTACAATTTAAGCCTCCCGGAAAAAACCGCTTTTTGTAGGTCTTTCTATTCTACAGAAAGGTTCTATTCGTGCACATATGCAAATATATACAGTAAGAAATTTTTATGTTAGTATATCATTATTAATCAATTAAGCTAAATAATATTTTTTTCTCTTTAAAGATAGCCACCTCTTATCGCGATGGCTTGAATTATGCTGGTTTTGTCCGCTAAGCAAAGAGATTGTTAGAGGTCTTAATGCATGGAATTGCACAATTATAATCTTTGTACACAATTTATATAGAATCAAAAAAAATGCTTTTATTTTAGGGCTAATCGGCTTACAGATTCATATAAATTAGATAGTTATAATAATATCACGCAAAAACTTTAAGTAGCTATTAAACATTGGAGAACTCGGCGGGAGATTGTAACGAAATGTGATTGTGCCGGATATGATACCTTTTAGCTTTGGCGTTCATATCATTCGCTCCGGCATCAACCGTCGTTGCAGTTTTTACTGCTAAAAAGGTAAAGGAGGATAAAGAACGTGTCTGACAAGATAGACCTATATAGCGACCGCGGAGTTCTTCTGAAGAGCGACGTCGACCTGAGCGTCGTCAGTCCTCTCAAGAACGCGGCCATGCAGAGACTTATTTCTCTCACAAAGCGAACTGTCGCCCTCAATCTGGCCGGCGTTGAAGCCGCTCTTAAGACCGGAAAGGTAGGCGGAGGCCGCAGGCAGATTAAGGGACGCGAGCTTAACTATGATGTTGTTGCCAACGCTGGCGTTATTGCTGATAAGATCAAGTCGCTGCTACAGGTTACCCCCGGCGACGACACCAATGTTCAGGTGCTCGGCGGCGGCAAGCAGCTGCTCGTCCAGATCCCCACCATGAGGGTTAATGCTGCTTCTGAGTTCGTGGTCGGATTGACCGGCACAGCCGCAGCAGCAACTGAGGCACTCATTCAGCAGTTCAAGGCTGATATGGTTGCAGCTCCCATGGTCCACGCCGCTGTCTGGGGCCAGTACCCACAGACTGTAGGCATGTCCGGCGGAAACGTCGCATCTGTTCTCAACATTCCCCAGAACGATGAAGGTCTGGGCTTTGCTCTCAGGAACGTCATGGCTAACCACCTCGCCGCCATCACCAAGAGGAACGCCATGAACGCCGCAGCACTCGCTTCCATATACGAGCAGATCGGCGAGTACGAGATGGGCAACGCTATGGGCATATTCGAGCGCCACCAGCTCTTGGGCATGGCATACCAGGGTCTGAACGCCAATAACATGGTTTATGAGACAGTCAAGGCCAATGGAAAGACAGGAACCATCGGCACAGTTGTACAGAGCTGCGTTGCCAAGGCTCTTGAGGACAAGGTCATCAAGGCCGGCAAGAAGCTGCCCTCTGGCTATGTACTCTACGAGGCCAACGATGTATCCAAGTGGAACGCCTACTGCGCTGCTGGCGTGCTGGCTGCCACTATGGTTAACTGCGGCTCTCTGAGGGGCGCCCAGGCTGTGTCCTCGACACTACTGTACTTCAACGATGTAATTGAGAAGGAAACCTCTCTGCCCGGATGCGACTTCGGCAGGGTAATGGGAACTGCAGTCGGTTTCTCCTTCTTCAGCCACTCCATCTACGGTGGCGGCGGCCCCGGTGTATTCAACGGCAACCACGTGGTAACCAGGCACTCCAGAGGATTTGCCATACCCTGCGTGGCTGCAGCAGTAGCACTGGATGCCGGTACCCAGATGTTCACACCTGAGATGACATCTGGACTGGTCGGTGCCATATACGGCGAGATCAAGGAATTCCGTGAGCCGATCGTATCGGTTGCGGAGGCTGTGTAAAGGCGGAAGAAATGGTCACTGAATCAGACACGGAATCGATACAGGTAGAAATAGTCCCTAGCAGATTTCTTATGCCGGCGACGGCTCAAAAGCTGCTAAACGAGATCTATGGGAATGGGGGCATCATCAGGATAATGATCCATGGCCCCAATCTTCCTAGAAGCGTGCCCTACGGCCCCGGCAGGGGTGTCCCTATCGAAGAGAATCGAGATCTTCTCATCGAGGTAGGCGGGCAGGCATTTGAGCTATGCGTCAAAGTTGGGAGGATCCGGCTCGAGCTGGAGAGCGAAAAATACTTCGACGGGTTGAAGGCGGCGTGTGAGCGAGCGCTGCCTATATCCTTCCAGATCAAGCGTGGCAAGTTCTTCCACACCCGGCAAACCATAACGGACTATGCCAAGTTTGGCAAGGTGGAGGACACACGCATCCTGGGACTGATCGATCCAAAGGCCAAAAAAGATCGGATGGCCATATTGTCTGAAGAAAGAGTGACTATTGACGATGAGGAGAGATAAAATATGGCATACACACCACAATATTATCCCGGAAGCACCTCTGTTGGCATCAACAGAAGAAAGCACATGTCCGGTAACCTCGAGAAGCTCAGAGATATCCCCGAAGCGGATGTCACGGCAATCATGGGCCACAGGGCTCCTGGAGCCGATTACTCAAGCACTCACCCACCCCTTAAAGAGATGGGCGAGCCCGACTGCCCCGTAAGGCAGCTCGTTGCACCCACAGCTGGCGCAGCCGCTGGTGACCGTGTAAGGTACTCCCAGTGGACTGACTCCATGTACTTCGCCCCATCTATCCCCTACTGGAGATCCTATTGGGGAGCCATCAACTGTAAGGGCGTCGATCCAGGCACCCTGTCCGGCAGACAGATCATCGAGGCCAGGGAGAGGGATATCGAGGCTTACACCAAGGCCCAGTACGATAGCGAGATGACCGATGTCGCCCTCTGTTCCATGAGAGGCTGCACTGTGCACGGCCACTCCCTGAGGCTGGAAGAGAACGGCATGCAGTTCGATATGCTGTCCAGAACAGAGATGGGAGCCGACGGAAACGTCTATGCAGTCAAAGACCAGGTCGGAATTCCATTGGATAAGAAGGTCAACCTGGGCAAGCCCATGACCGAGGCCGAGGCCAAGAAGAGAACCACTATCTTCAGGGCGGACGGCGTTCCCATGTGCGGAAAAGTCGGCGTCAGGAAGTACGACGAGGCAGTCGAAGCTCTTCACCATATGTGGGAGCTGCGCAGCAAGTGGGGATTCAGGCCGGAGTAAATGGGGTGATATAAATGGCAGTTAAACACACCAAAAAACTATTCATTAAGGCTCTTAACAAGAAGTTCGGAAAGGATTTCGACCTCGCAGGCCAGAAAGTAGAGTACAAGAGACTTGGCCCAGAGCAGAACGCCCGTAAGAGGGAGTTCATGGAGTACGCTAAGAAGGTCGAGGGCAAGCGCGGCATGACCGGCTACAACCCCTACGTCCACGCTGGCGGCATTCCTCTGGGACAGAGGCAGCTCGTACCCTACAAGCTCTCCGGAACCGAGTATGTAGTAGAGGGCGACGATCTGCACTTCGTCAACAATCCAGCCATTCAGCAGATGTGGGATGATGTCAGGAGGACCATTGTAGTAGGTCTGGACATGGCCCACGAGGTTCTGCAGAAGAGGCTCGGCAAGGAAGTCACACCCGAGACTATCAACAACTATCTCGAGATCCTCAACCACGCCATGCCCGGCGCAGCCGTGGTTCAGGAGCACATGGTTGAGACTCACCCCGGCCTTGTAGATGACTGCAACGTTCGCGTCTTCACCGGCGACGATGCCCTGGCTGATGAGATTGATGACCAGTACCTGATCGACATCAACAAGGTGTTCCCAGCCGAGCAGGCCGAGGCCCTCAAGGCCGCTATCGGCAAGACTAGCTGGCAGGCCATCCACGTTCCAACCATCGTCGTCAGGTCCTGCGACGGCGGCACCACCTCCCGGTGGAGCGCCATGCAGCTGTGTATGACCTTCATCGACGCCTACAACATGTGCGCCGGTGAGGCCGCTGTGGCTGATCTGGCCTACGCCGCCAAGCACGCTGCAGTTCTGCAGATGTCCGAGATGCTGCCCGCAAGGCGCGCACGCGGACCCAATAACCCCGGCGGACTGTCCTTCGGATTCCTGGCTGATATGGTCCAGACCTCCAGGACCGCCGCTGCTGATCCCGTGAAGGTCTCCCTGAACGTAGTCGCCGCAGGCGCTGCGCTCTACGACCAGATCTGGCTGGGAAGCTACATGTCCGGCGGTGTCGGATTCACCCAGTACGCCACTGCAGCCTACACCAACGATGTCCTGGACGACTTCTGCTATTACGGCGTCGACTTTGCCGCCGATAAGTTCGGAGGGTTCGCCAAGGCACCCAAGCTGCTCGATACTGCCAAGGAGCTGGCCACTGAGGTCAACGCCTACGGCATGGAGCAGTACGAGGAATTCCCGACTCTGCTCGAGGATCACTTCGGTGGATCCCAGAGGGCATCCGTTCTGGCAGCCGCATCCGGTATCACCTCCGCCATCGCCTCTGGCCACAGCCAGGTAGGCCTTGCCGGCTGGTACCTGTCCATGCTCCTGCATAAGGAAGGCTGGGGACGCTTGGGCTTCTTCGGCTACGACCTGCAGGATCAGTGCGGTCCAACCAACGTGTTCTCCTACCAGTCCGACGAGGGCGCACCTCTCGAGCTCAGGGGAGCTAACTACCCCAACTACGCCATGAACGTAGGTCACCAGGGCGAGTACGCAGGCATCTCCAGCGCCGCACACGCCGGCCGCATGGACGCCTTCGCATGCAACCCCTTGATCAAGGTTACCTTCGCCAATCCCGGCATGGTATTCGACTGGGCAGATGTCCGCGCTTGCTTCGGCAAGGGTGGCGCCCGCGAGTTCCGTGCTGCAGGCGAGAGATCCCTGGTCATGCCCGCAGTGTAGGTCTCCTGACCTACGCATTTTTTTCCTTTTTTTATTCGCAGGCCATTTTCATACTCGCACGCAATCTGATCGTGGGTGCAGGTTACTGAAAATCATTGCAAGAATCGAACTCATGGGATTCATTTTGGCAGCAAACATTAATTACGTCAAATGTTAGCGTTTATCAGTAGCACACGTACAAGACCCACAATCTCAAGTATGATGTTTCTCTGCGTCTTTGCATCTACGCCGTAAAATTTCAGTAATCCATGCGGTTATCTCTACGGTTCCTCGCTATTTAGTGCGGGTATGATAGAGGCATAAAGCCCTGGGGTTTCCAATCCTTACATCCGAACTGAGTATTCCGCAGTCCCGCGTGCAGATTTCTTGATCCTTGTTCGGATCTCATTTCATGATATCCTTAGGTTAGCCACTTGAAACAGCGAAGAACCTAAGTATGTCCCTACGAAGTAGACTTTTGGTAGGGTCACATTAAGCCCCGTGAAAATGATTAATGTCACCCTACTAAAACCAGCCTCTTTGCCTTAATGTGGTACTATTCCTATAGTCTTGGTTGTCTTATCAAGGCAAA
>DATLBD010000137.1:0-3421 GCA_035527135.1 Methanothrix sp.
GGGCGACATTGAGGATTATGAGGAGATAGAGAGAAGCTTCATGAGATGCTTTGAAGTACTGCTGCAATCCAGAAGGCCGTTTTCGGTAGGTACTCACGATCCTATGCTGCTGGCATGGTTGAGGGAGAAGATGGGACAGGATAGGCATCTGTCGGAATTCGGCTTTTTAAAGGGCCTGGCAGATGAGACCAAGCTAAAATTGGCAGGGGAGGGCTGGAAGGTGGCGGAGTATGTTCCCTTTGGAAGAATGCAGAGGGCCTATGTCGCCCGACGCGAGAAGTATCTGAGAGATCTGGACAGGATAAAGAGAGCAGCAGCAGATTAGCGGGGAATAGCGCCTCAACAAATAGAACTGGAAAGGCAAGCCAAGCCTAGCCCGGCGGGTGGAGAAAGGACTGGCCGGCATAGGCCACCAGCACGGCGAAGAGCGCGTAGGCCAGGGGCAGCCATACCGGCATTCCGAAAAGATCCGGCTGGGCGTAGACCCATGCACCAACAGCTACGGGCATGGCTTCGCAAACCGGCCCGAGGAGGCTTCCCGCTGCCATGAGGATAACCGTCGATTTTTCCGGCCGGATGCGGAGTGCAGCAGCAGCCAGAAGTAGAGCAGCAGCGATGACCTGTATCGTATTTTCGCTTAGGGCGACAAAGAGCACGATCTCAATGGCAATGCCAGCCAGAGCCAGGGGTAGTGTTCCCGGCCAGGGCTCTGGAATCTCTCCTAGAAGGCTTCTCACGATCAGCCACAGGGCAGTGGGAAAGCAGGCCCAGATGATGAAAAGCCATGGGGGGATGAAGGGCAGGCCGCCCGTTTCAGCATAGCTCCACAAGCCCCCGGAAACGCAGGCCACCTCCGTAAGAGGGCCGATGACGGCTCCGGCGGCGGCCAATGCCAGGGCAGAAGGCCCAAGGCGCGCTGCCAGCACCAGAGGTGCAGGCAGGAGGGGCAGGGCCAGGAGGTAGGGGCTCTGCCAGTAGGTGACGATGGCAGAGACTGCGTAGATGACGAGAACGGCGATGAGGGCTAAGTCGAAGAGGCGGGTGGCGAGGGGGATTTCTGGATGCGAGGAAGGCGGGTGAGTGTATCGGGTCATGGGGCGATCTCGATGATTATTATGAGCCGATCTTAAGTAAATGATCCCTGGCCGAGGCGAAAGTTGGTGCCATGAGAAGAGAAACCAAAATAAAAGGACTAGCAAGCAGCTCGTAATTAGTCATTGGGCGATACAATTCGTATCGGCATTAATCTATTGCAGAACGCAAGAGAAGCAAGCTCATTGCAGCCTTCAATCCAAGCTCGATGCCCTCAAGCGCCACCGGACGGAGACCGCCGCTAAACTTGACGCGCTCCTTCCGGCTGTGCTGGAGAGGGGCTTTCGGGGCGAGCTTGGATGAAAAAGCTTACATCTAGCGTTGGTGATACTATTACGAGGATGTTATGGCCGAAGGAATAATGCGCATCACTGTAAAGGGCTTCAAGTCCATAGCCGACGAGTGCTCCATAGAAATTCGCCCCCTAACGATCTTGGCAGGTGCCAACAGCTCAGGCAAATCGAGTATAATGCAGCCTATCCTGATGATGAAGCAAACTCTGGAGGCCCCTTATGATCCTGGTCCTCTTTTAATTGATGGCCCTAATGTCCGTTTTACCTCCGCAGAGCAGTTCCTCTCCCAGTTGGATGGCGAGGTCATTGGCAAGTTCAGCATGGGATTGGAAGTGAAAAGCTCGTTATCATTCAATGAGACCTTTGTCAATAAGCCACAGGCGGGAATGGAGGTAGCTGAGATTTCCTACAAAAATGAAGAGGGTATTACTATCCTGCGGCCTGATATGACACTGGAAGAGATGATTGCAGCACGTCTGATGGCAACTCGTCCTGGGTGGGCGAGAACTTATTTTAAAAATTCTCTCAATGCAGATATGAAAAACCGGGACCAGGTGCTGAACATAGAACGAAAGAGATGCTTTTTGGAATTAAAAATGCTTATGGGCGATGATGATACATTTATTGTATCTGGATTAAGTAGAACTTTTTCAGACGCCATTTTAGGCCTTATTCATGTGCCTGCACTGCGAGGCAATCCAGAAAGAAATTATAAAAAAACCTCCGTGGGTCCCATGTTTCCTGGAACCTTTGAGATCTATGCTGCCAGCTTAATCAGCCACTGGCAGGCAACTGAGGACACACGCCTAAATGACTTGGGAACTGCCCTGGAGCTATTGGGCTTGACTTGGAAGGTTAGTTCAAAACAGGTTGATGATGTCAGTGTTGAGGTAATGGTTGGCCGTCTCATTCATAGAACACATAGCAACTCTAAAGATTTAGTGAGCATTGCCGATGTAGGATTTGGCATTTCTCAAATCCTTCCCGTTATCGTTGCCCTCTTGACTGCAGAGCCAGGCCAACTGGTCTATATCGAACAGCCTGAGATACATCTCCACCCGCTCGCTCAGACTGCGATGGCGCAGATTCTTGCAGATGCCGCCAATCGAGGCGTAAAGGTAGTAGCTGAGACGCACAGCTCTTTGCTGTTGCTGGGCATTCAATCTCTTGTTGCCGAAGGCAAGCTCTCCTCAGATAAAGTCAAGCTCCACTGGTTCAAGAGGCGGCCGGAGGACGGCGTTACAGAAGTATCCAGTGCCGACTTGGATAAAGCCGGTGCTTTTGGCGATTGGCCGGAAGATTTCTCTTCGGCAGAGATGGAAGCCGATACTCGTTACATACATGCCGCTGAAGCAAGACTGGAGTCTAATTGATGCCATCCGCAGAATCAAAGCGTTTAGTCATTGATGCATCGGTTGCTACATCTACGGGCGAGAGAGGTCAACGGGGAGAACGGTGCCAGGCCTTCTTAAGGGTCATGATTGATGAAACATACCATCGCTTGGTGATGACGCGAGAGATCGGAGCTGAATGGGATATGCATTCTCATCCTTTTGCTCGCCGCTGGCGAAGGAGCATGAATGCCAAGAGAAGAGTAGACCGGCCGAACGTAGATCATGATGTCGTATTTTGCTTGAAGATTGAACGAGCAAGTCAAACCGAAAAGGCTCTTGTTGCTATGGAGAAGGATCTTCGTCTCATCGAAGCTGCAAGAATAACAGACAACCGTGTCATTTCTCTGGACGATACTGCCAGGAAGTTTTTTTCTGCGGTTTCAAGCCGAGTCGGCGAGCTGAGGGATATTCTGTGGGTAAATCCAGTTAATGAAGACGAGACACCAATTCAATGGTTGACAGACGGTGCTCCGAACGAGGAGCAGCGGCAAATACGCCCATGATCGACGCCCACAAGCGCCACCAGGCCAAAGGCCGCAGCCTATCGCCCACTAGCCGCAGGCGTGCAGGATCCGGGCCATCCGGTGCGATCTTTGAACAGAGCAAACTCAGCTAAGATGGCAATCAAAGCCAAATCGATAT
>DATLBD010000138.1:0-5174 GCA_035527135.1 Methanothrix sp.
AAAATATTCGCTGGCCCAGCTTGCAGAGAAGATCCGGTCTAATGGAATTAGTGTCCTTGTTGCAAAAGATCTGCCCCAGGTTTATGTGGACCGCATGAGAATTACGGAGGTTCTCGTGAATCTGATTGAAAACAGTATAAAGTATATGGGAAATCAGAAGGACCCGCTGGTTGAAATCGGCTACAACGCAGATAATGAGAAGCCTTTCTTCTTTGTACGCGATAACGGTATGGGCATAGATCCAAGCCAACATGAAAAGGTCTTTGAATTGTTCTACAAGCTGGACAACAAGAGCGAAGGCAGTGGAGCAGGGATGGCTATTGTTAAGAGAATCTTAGAAGTGTATGGTGGCCTTGTATGGATAGAATCGGAGAAGGGAAAAGGATGCAAAATCTGCTTTACCCTTCCTTTGGTAGGAAACATATAAATATAAAAACAGTCAATACTTAGAGGGAGCAGAGGAAAGATGGAATGGATAATAAATTAGCAACAGTTTTGCTTGTAGAAGATGATGAGACACATGCAATGCTTATAATGAGGTCCTTTGAAGAAATGGATGTAGAAAAAATCCAATGGGTCAGCGATGGCCAGCAGGCAATGGACTATCTACAGCATCGGGGGAAATATGCAGATAATGAGAAAAGCTCACCACCTGATGTGATATTGCTTGATCTGCGTCTTCCCAAGCTCAATGGTCATGAGGTTCTAAAACAAATTAAGAGCCTTGAAGAGCTTAGAACGATCCCCGTGGTGATTCTCACAACTTCCAAGAATGAATATGATATATCTAAAGCATACATGAATTATGCCAACAGCTATCTTGTAAAACCGCTCGGATTGGATAAGTTTCAGGAAATGGTAAAAGAGATAGAGGTTTATTGGTTAGAGTGGAACCAAACGTGCTCATCATTAGGATAAATGAAGGAAAAAAACTAATTGTATTTATAATGAAATATTGATATACAAATTTATAATAATTCTAAGAAGTTTATAAATTCTGGCAAAAGGTGGCAACGAATGGAAGAGATGGCGAGAGAAAACAGCTCAGAAAATACTGTTTTGCTGGTTGAGGATGAAGAGGCCCATGCAGAATTAATACGCAGGGTGTTCGAAGAAAGAAAACCATCCTGGCGAATTGAACATGCGGCGAGCGTTAAAGATGCTATTAAATGGTTAGACTTAAATATTAAAAAATCTCCTTTTCTGGTCATTTCCGATTACAATCTCCCTGACGGCACCGGATTAGAGCTGGCAAAAAATGCGAAAGTCCCGGAAGAGGTTGGCTTTCCGCTCATTATCCTTACTGGTGTAGGCTCGGAAAGATTAGCTGTACAAGTTCTCAAATCAGGTGTTATGGATTACGTTGTGAAGAACGCAGAGGATATCAGCCTTCTTCCCCTAACTGCAATACATGCAATTCGGAGATGGAATCTGATGATGGAAAGGATAAATATCGAGAAGGAATTTAGAAAATATGTAGACGAACTTGATGATAGCATTAGCAATTTAGATGACATTGTGGATACGATTTCCAGAGATTTGCTGAGTTCAACGTCATCAATCCAGGATTTTACAAGATCCTTTATGGAAAATTATGCCGACAAATTGCATGATGACGATAAATATCCCCTGCTAAAGGTAAAAAACTCCACTCAAAAAGCAACCATTAGCATCAACAACCTTATAAAATTTATGATTCCGGTATTCTTTGATGGTACTTTGATCAATGTGTATAAAACCAAGCTTGAGATATTGAGAAACAACGAAAAATGCGAAGCTTAAAATAAAAAATAAAAAAACTAGTATCGAGCCATCCCTATTCGTTCTCATCAAAAGGTATTGATATACCTGTAAATTAATCTATTTTTCTTGAGATTCAGACACCTTCTGGCAGCCTGGGCCACATTTTCTCGGTCTTCATCCCGACAGTAGATCCCGAAGCGCCACGTGGCTTTTTGCGCTCTTTCCAGGATGCTGACCAGAGGAGACACTTCTCGTAGGGGCCTGACCTCCCCCTCTACAAGAGCAGGAAAGTTGCCCTCCGGTGTATCAGGAAGCGCTGGATTGTCTACTAGAATGTAATCTGCATTTCCTCCCGCTTCATGGGCAATCTCCAAAGCCAGCATCTTTTCGCTAACCTTGAGAATAGAGGGGTCCAGGCACTCCAGGCCGACATACACAGCCCGCTTAAAAATTCTCCGAGATCTGATACGAGAAGCCATCTCAGCCGCATAGCCGCCAGACAGCTCCAAGGAATTAAAGAGCTGGATGTCATCCATATCTTTTACGGCAGAAGCACTGGTTCCTTCTTCAATCATGCGCCGGATGCCGGCGGAGATCATGCATTCCGAGATGCGGCAGACATGATGGTAATACACGGAAGGATGCATGAGCAGCCTGGAGATGAGCAGAGAGGTCGCCGCCTGCACACCTCCTGCCTCCACCACGAGCTGTCCGCCGTGAAGGGTCATCTTTTGCAGAAGGCGCAGTAGATCTATCACTCCATAGGCCACGCCCGTATAGTGGGCGTCTCGGATCAGGTAATCCATCCTATCCACATCTATCTCGCCGCTCACGATCTGCCCCAGACCAAATCCATTTATGGAGGCCTGAATATCGGAAGCTAAGAGGCCGTAATTGTCTAAAACCGCCTTAAGCTCGCTTCTCTTCAAGAGATCTATGATGCTCTCATGCTCCATTCGCAGGTAGGGTGCAAGGGCTGCTTCCGTGGCATGGGAGAGTGGACCGTGGCCCACGTCGTGCAGAAGCGCCGCCGCGCATACCAACATCTTATCCTTTTCTTGCAGGCCAAGATGGTTCGCGAGAAGACCTGCCAGGTGGTAGGCTCCCAGGCTGTGCTCAAAGCGAGTGTGATTGGCACCGGGATAGACCAGGCTGGCCAGGCCAAGCTGCTTGATCCAGCGCAGCCGCTGCATCTGGGGCGTATCTGCCAATTCCAGGGCAAGGCCCTCCAGCTTCACATAGCCGTGCACAGGGTCTCGGATCTCGGTCATCGGGCATAACCGTGAGTCTCCTACATTAAATATTGTTCTGGATCTCTCTTCATCAAGTCTAACAGAGACATGCCTTTTGAAAGTATAATAGAAACTATACACCCGGGGATCTCTAATGATCGGCTTTTTCGCCATGTACATTTGTCGAATAGAGCTGATGCCAATCTTCCTATTATTTATACCTGAATTGTGGAGGAAATGATATGCGTATCCTGATCACCGGAGCTGGCGAGGTGGGTTTTCTCATAGCCAGCGAGCTTTATGCCGATCATGATGTTACTGTCATGGACAAGAGCCCTACGGCCTGCGCCCGTCTGCAAGATATGGATGTAAAGGTTTTGCAGGGCAATTCTGCCAATGCCCGCCTTCTTCAGGAGGCAGGCATAAAGAAAGCGGATATAGTAGTAGCCGTAACCGGCAATGACGAGGTGAACGTAATCACCTGCATCATAGCCAGCCACCTCGGCGTGCGCCAGACCATCGCCAGAGTCAGCAATCCAGAGTATATTGATCAGCCGGTTCAAGATCGAAAAGAGATAGGTATAAGCTACATGATCTGTCCGGAGCTGGCCATGGCCGAGGATATGGCGAGGTCCCTCTACTTCTCATCCATGCTCATGAACCGAGATCTTGCCCAGGGATTGGTTGAGCTGATAGAATTCAAGGCTACCCAAGATATGAACATCCTGGGCCCCATCGAGAATGTCAGCCTGCCCACAAACTGCAATATAGTTGCCATAAATCGGGTCGGCGAGATATTTATACCAAAAAAAGAGGATGCAGTCCAGCTCAATGATCATCTCATGTTGCTTTGCGACTCCAAAACCCTCCCCAGCTTAAGGCAGACGCTGCACGAGTCTCAAAGCTCTCAGAAGGTTATGATTGTAGGTGGTGGAATGGTCGGGTTCTATCTTGCTAATAGACTGGAGAAGATGGGAGTGGACGTCAAGCTGATCGAGCAGAATACTGAGCGCTGCGCCGAGATCGCTGATAAGCTCTCCAATACTATGATCCTGAACGGCGACGGCTCAGACCTGGCGCTACTTCGTGAGGAAGAAGCAGGCAAGATGGATGTGGTCTTCTCTGTGACGGGCCAGGATGATAAGAACTTGCTCTGCTCTCTGCTGGTAAAACAGCTCGGTGCCAAGAAGATTCTCTCCAGAGTCAACAGGAGCGTCTACATAAAGCTCTTTGAGATGGTGGGCGTGGACAGGGCAGTGAGCCCCGGACAGGTGACAGCCGACGCCGTGCTGCAGAGGGTAATTGGAGGAGAAGAGGTGATCACCCTGAGTGACGAGAGGATGGAACTGGTGGATTTTATCGCCCGGCCCAAGGCCAAGATCGTAGGCAAGATCATCTCCAAGGAGCTGCCTAAAGACTCGCTGGTAGGCATGGTTATTAGAGACGGCACCCCCATGGTGCCAACTGAAGATTTCAGGGCAGCAGAGGGAGATCGCATCTTTGTGATGTCCATGCCGCATGTTGTCTCCAAAGTGAAAAAGCTGTTTGTCACCTGATACTGTCTAATATCAGTATATTTTTGTAAATTTAAACCCTGAAAAGGAGCCAAAAAAGCTATCAGGGGCATATCTTTTTTATAGCAAGACATGAAGATGGTTTTCCTATGGAGGATGCTCTCCATCCGCGGAGCGGACTAATTCGATGAAGATCAGAGTATTTCTGAGGCTATTTGCGTCGCTTCTAAAGATTTTGGCTGTTTTGCTGCTGGTTCCAGGAGCTGTGGCTGCATACTATGCTGAGACGGGAGGCGTTATAGCCTTTGCAATAACCTCCCTTCTCACCCTCGCCACGGGCATAATTTTAGGGCGCCTCTCCACGAAGCAGGAGCCCGGCCTGAAAGAGGGTTTTGCCCTTGTCTCTTTGGGCTGGCTGGGAGCGGCCTTCTTCGGTGCTCTGCCTTATATCTTCCTGGGAATCAGCTTCATCGACGGCCTCTTTGAGTCCATGTCCGCCTTTACTACTACCGGATCGTCCATATTCACAGAGTCAAATGCTGACGGGTACTGGATTATCAACTCAACTCTGGCGAGCAGCTGCCTGGCACACCAACTTGAGCTGGGCATAAGGAGCCTGACGGCAAACAGCACATTGCTCCAGATTAGCAGCAGCCCTGACAAGACCTACATGGGTCTGCTATTC
>DATLBD010000139.1:0-37065 GCA_035527135.1 Methanothrix sp.
ATCAATCCCGATTTCTTAGGGCAAAATCGTTTATAGCGAAGAATGAAATGATGGTTCAATTTCCTTTTTGCAATCCGAGTCTTTGTCGCTCGACCAATTCAAACATTGGTTTAATCTTGAGCGGAATTTCGCACTCTGCAATTTGCTTATCTGACTTTGTTTTGTTGACTATATATTGATGAGCGAATGATCTTGTTATAGATTTTATATCAGAAAAATCGATCACTACCATTTGGGTGTTAAGGCTATTTATATATTCAAACAAATCGTCTGCGCTATGCCTAAATGCCAAATTACTTGAGAACCTCTGTTGCAGGTATAGTGTTATCTCATTCGATGTAGCCATATATTTCAACCGTTTCCCTTTGGAAGGGCAAACTAATACTTATTAGCGTGCCATAATATATATCTTCTTCGTTGAGGTCAAAAGTGAATGTTCCTTCGGGCTTATTTGCACCTAATCCAGCTCTTCTTGAAACGATCAGGCATGTTCCATTCATAGCTGATGTTAATAGTTTTATTGAAGTGCGCAAGCCGCAACCTCTTTCTTTGTCCTTTTTTGTAGAAATTCCCTTTAGAGCATAGTCCAACGCGACTTTATCGCTCTCTATTAGAATTCCATTGTCCTCATACGACTGAGGTATGGAGATACCATTATCCACAATACAAAATTCTAAAAATCCCAACTTCGGATACTTTTGCGCCGTTATATATGCGGTTGAGAATTGCGAATGTTGATATATATTATCCACCAACTCGCCGATAAAGTACTGAAGTGCGGTAGTACCACCGCAATCAGAGGCATAGGAGTTTAGCCTTTCAAGTTCCGCCGTCGATCCAGATCCGGCCTTTGGTATCTCTATAATTGGGAGATAGCTTCCCTTTTTGCCAGAATTATTGTTCCGAGTAATTATATCAAAATAATCCGAAACCCTTTTGTCCTTGGGCGGAATAAGAGCAATGCCTTTATTTTGTTTTATAAAAACGCCCAACGGAAGAAGAAGCGTTGGATAAAACCATTTTATGGCGGAGAGGTCTAACTCCCTCGTTGCAATCGCATTAGATCTCAGTTGTGTAAATTTAGAATATTCAGTTGCTAACTCCCTTGGTTCGACCACATCTCTACTCCCTTGATATCCATCCTGCAAAACGACTTTTCGGCATACATGCCTCTTAAATTTGTCGCTCATTTAGAATTAAGTATAAAAATGTTGATCATATAACAAAAAATCAGCTCTCATGGGAAATCAAATCTTTCTTCTTACAATAATTTAATATCAAGCTCACTTTTATAATAGTAAAATTTTTCGATAAAGAATTATGTATGTACGGATTGCAACTAAAGTCTGGTGGCTGCATCTAAAGTCGGTCGAAAAGGGCACTTTAGATGCAAAGCCAATAAAGGCAGAAAGGTTTTAAATTTAAAAACAATTTGTTAGCGTGCATCGTTCGAGCGAGCTTTTTAATATCTTTGCGTGACATCTTACCTTGGGGATTACATGAAGTGGTTAGTTATAATATTCAGCGTTATGATCACCGCCATCCTCCCCGCCGTAGCATTGGGCACGAATCCTACTCTGACCATTGTAGGCGAGGGAACGGTGACAGTTCCTGCGGATACTGCGACCATCTCCGTCTCCGTGGAGAGCGGCATTGAAAATATGACAGAAGCCCAGGCATCTGTCCAGGAGAAGATGGACCTGGTAATCGATGCCCTGAAGACAGCGGGCGTCAAAGATGAGGAGATTTTGCCCGGCCAGTCCAGCGGAGTTTCCAGCTTTCAGTCAACCAGCAAGGTCTGCAAGAGAGTGAACAATAGCACGGTATGCGAGAATAATACTCAGCAAGCTTCCTCCCTGGAGCGATCGACTGTCATCCGGCTCAGGAGCACGGATGAGTCTAGGATTAACCAAGTGCTGGATGTGGCTCGTTCTGCCGGGGCCCAGGCTTATGTGGCAGGATATGGTCTAAGCGATGCCAGTAAGGCTGCGGCTGAAGCTCGCCAAAAAGCGGTGGCCAATGCCAAAGAGAATGCTGCAGGAATGGCAGCCGCAGAAGGAGTGCGCCTGGGAAAAGTAGTGGATATTTCCGATTATGGCTATCCGGTTGCCCTTACCGATTACTATAGCAGCTTAGCACCGCTCGGCATGGTGGATGTCACTTCGTACGTAATTGTAACATATGAGTTTGAAATATGAGTTAAAAATCACTATTTTTATTAAATATGTTTAAATTATATTCTCGACATTGGTCATCGAACGTCTTGCAAGCATAATCTATAAACCTTTTTAGACCGATTATATTAAGGGGATCTTCATGAAAAATATGCACATAGTGTTTCTGGGGATAATTCTCTTGTTTCTCGCAGTTCCTTTTGCTACTGCTGCGGAGAATAATGTGTCCAAGCTGATAGTGCAGGGGGAAGCTAAAGCGAGCGCGGCTCCTGACAAGGCGACTGTTGTGCTGGGCGTGCAGACACGAGACGCCAGCGCTGCTAACGCTGTGGCTGAAAATGCCCGGCTGATGAATGAGACCATTGCAGCATTGCTAGCCGCGGGAATTGCCGGAAATGAAATTCAGACCAGCAGCTATAGCCTGGGCACAGCTTCTCAAGATGAGCCAGTCATGTCACAGGAGAAGCAAAAAGTCCCGGAGTTTCTGGCTTCGAACATCGTAACCGTGGACCTGAACAATACCACAGATGTGGGAAAGGTATTGGATGCCGCTGTATCGGCAGGTTCAAACAGTATCCAGGAGGTCAGCTTCGACCTGTCAGATCCTCAGCCGCAAAAAGACCAGGCTCTGACATTGGCCATTGAGGACGCCCGAAGGAAAGCGGAGATTGCCGCCAAGGCAGCGGGCGTGAATCTGGGACGTGTGCTGGAAATCTCTGAGGGCTACGGATACGTTGCGGCAGCTTCCAGGAACGTCGCGTTTGACATTGGCACGCCAATTCAGCCCGGAAAAATGGAGATCACGGCCAGCGTGACCATGACTTATGAGATATCCTAAAAGCTTAATTGGCGTTCTCTTTTTTTTCCCTGGCTTTTTTTTTGCTGCTAGCTTCCAGCTAATTGCCCCCCGATCTCGCCTTGGTCGTTGACGGGATATAATTTACGCATTTCCAGAGGCATGTCTGAAATTTCCTCGTTTGATGATAGCTATTTTCTGGCTATGCGGGCCAAAATTTGGATATTTTATCTCCAGTCAACCCCTTAGCTGTACATGGGCTCAGGCGGGCCAGAGACCCTGCTTGTCTGACCTTCCCCAAAGATCTCCTGGAACTTCCAGACTACGTAAAGCTCGCATTTGAAGTTCTCCCGGATGGCTTCCATCAGCTTGTTCTTGGTCAGACCGTCATAATAGATCTCTCGCATAAAGCGAATGCTCTGCAGATCGCTTTCTCCCGGCTCGATCTCAAAGCTGGAATCCTGAAAGAGCAGATCATAGCGCATCTGCCAGAGCAATCGCTCCTTACTCTTAGGAGGCATAGAGGCCATCGCCTTCTGGTGCGCGTCGGCCAGCTTTATCCGACTGAACACTACTATCATGTCCTCATGGTTCTTGGGCTGAATGATGGATAGATGCCGACCGGACTTTGCGGGAAACTCTGCTGATAGCTGAAAGTAGAGATTCTCCGCCTCGTGCTCTTCCTTGAAGAGCCCTTCCTGGACCAACCAGATCTTTATCTTTTCCTGAGCATCAATGATCTCTTGGGCTGTCATCGTTTATCTCATCTCCAGAAGGTTCCTTGCCCATTGCCTAATAAATCCTATCAAAGCAGTTTCAACAAAGCATGCACTTTATGGGAAGATCAACACATAATAAAATTAATATAGAAGTAGGAAGTTGCCAAAAAATAAGATTGCAGCCCTACTCCAGCACCACATGCAGAGGGAACTGGTGAGAGCCGAGCTTTCCTTCGTAGTTGGCGGCTGTAATCTTCAAGACACCGGGCACATGGCAGGCGGCATTAATGCCCGCCTTCATGGCTGCGGAAATGGCCTCTTTGCTCGTTCCGTTGATGACAATCTCAAAGACGGCCGAGACGTCCTCAGCTAATGTGCAGACTCCGTCCTCGCGCAGAGAGGTGCAGAATGCTGTGTTGGTGGAGGCTTTCAGGAACTTGTACTTGGAGCCCACCTTGGAGCCGCTGGCCACAACGCCTCCCGGAAAGGGAGTAATAGTGCCCTTGAGTTTGCCGATGGCATTTACGGCCGCCTCGGCAGCCATCAGGCCTGCTGCCTGGTTTTGGGCAAGGATCAGGAAATTGCCGCCCGCAATTGCGTCAACTGCTCCAAAATTCTGCTCGATGATGAAGTCACCGGACATAAGCGGAATCTTCCAGACATTCCTGCCATACATCTCAGCTTGCTTTTGGTAGCCGTCGCCAAAGAAGCTGAGCTTCTTGCCGGTATCAAATTGCTTCTCAGCATCCGGCATGCCGGAAAAAGCGGCAGTAGTAGGTGCAGTCAGCACGCACTGGCCCAAGCGGAAGAGAAGTGAGTTCTCCAGGTTCTTGTAGCCCATATTGCAGATCAGAATATTGACCCCCGGCCTGCCGTCAGGTGTCTCTTCTCCCCCTACAATGCACTCGATACCCGCCTCTGCGGAGCACCCTATTACGGACGTGCCAAATCCCGTGGCTTCACGTGCCGCTTCGAGCGCCCAGCGCTCCGTTACGGCTGTAATTTGCACCCTTGCCATCTTTATGGGAAAGCCTTCCGCAAAGGTATCGTCTATCTGAACACCATTGATCTCCATATCATCCCTCTACTACATCCTTCTACAACGGATTGTAAACCGCCAGATCATATTCGCTGCCCTGCCCCACCGACTGGGAGTAGGCTGCTGCCGCGCAGACTGGTCTCTCTAAGGGCAGATCAAACGCCAGTCGGGCAATCTCGCCGGCACTGCTACCGCCAAGTGCTGCGACCTCAAAGTCGGTCTTCTCATAAGTCGCGACCAAAATGCCCTGCCCGTCCACCAGCTGCAGCTCCTTAGCTCGATACTCATCCCTTTTGGCTATGCCTAGCCACGCCCGATCTCCTCGTACCGCGCCCGCAATGCGTGGAGTGTCAAGCTCGTCCCTCTCATAGCCATAAGCCACCAGGCTGGTGGCCAGTGCATCGAGGGGCTTTTGCCCGTCCTCGATTCTCTCCAGGATCATGTCGGTATGAGTGCCATTGGTTACAACGGCGATATCGCCCTGGACACGGATGCAGTTGTAAGCGATGTAAGGATTCTTGGCCAGGTCGGCGCTGTCCACGGGCGAGACGAGAATGCTCTTGCCGCGCACCTCTGCCCTCCTGTTAGGAAAAGAGCGGGAGGAGACTCTGTAGGCTACAAAGCTCCTTCCCTGGCTACGGCCTACTACGACTATTCGGCCCACATACATGTCTAGTCAACCAGCTTGTACTTGGCGATATTCGCATCCGCCATGGCCTGGATCTTGCCCAGCATATCTGCACATTCCGCCTTCTTGAAGAGGTGCTTGTAGCGGCCTTGCAGCTTGAGATACTCTTGTGTTAGCTTGGGCCGGCGTACCTTCTTGACCCCAGTCAGCTCTCCGTTTTCGTATTCCGTGAGCGGCCACAGGCCGGTCTCCACTGCCAGGCGCGCCAGCTCAATCATGGTGCCGGCTTCAAAGGTCCAGCCAGTGATGCAGGGCGCATTGACCTGAATATAGGACGGCCCGTTCACCTGCAGGGCCTTCTTAACCTTTCGTCTCAGATCCACAGGATAGGCCACAGAGGCGGTAGCCACGTAGGGAACCTTGTGGGCCAAAGCGATGGCAGGCATATCCTTCTTGGGCCGGGGATTGCCCTGGCTCTGGCTGCCTGACGGCGTGGTGGTGGTATTCGCACAGAAGGGCGTAGATCCGCTTCTCTGCACACCCGTGTTCATGTAGGCCTCGTTGTCGTAGCAGACATAGAGAATCTTATGCCCGCGCTCGAACATACCTGAGTTGGAGCCTATGCCGATATCAAAGGTGCTCCCATCTCCGCCTATCACTATGACGTTAGTGTCCTTACCCTTGCGCTTGAGCATAACCTCCACGCCTGAAGCGACGGCTGCAGCATTCTCGAATAAGGAGTGAACCCAGGGAACACACCAGGCGCTCTCCGGGAAAGGTGTAGTAGTAACCTCCAGGCAGCCTGTGGGCGAGACCACAATGGTATTAGGTCCCGCAGCATCTAGTACCAGTCTGATGGTGGTGGGCATGGCGCATCCTGCGCAGGCCCTGTGCCCTGGTGCCAGCAAAGATTTTTCCATTTTCTTCTGCCTCCTAAAGGATCTCCGTCCTCAGATCCAGGAATTCGAACTCGGATTCTATTCCTTTTCGGGCGGCCTCTGCCTTGGCCACGATTTTACTGATATCCTTGACTGTGATATCGCGACCTCCCAGACCCGCGGCAAAGCCGATGATGGGCGTTCTGATATTGCTGTTGTAGAAGGCTGCCTTCAGGTCCGTCACCAGACCGGCTTCGCATCCGATAGTGACATCTTTCTCCACAACGGCAATTACGCTTGCATCTTTCAGGGCCTTTCGCAGAGCTTGGGCAGGGAAGGGCCGATAGCTTCGCACCTTTACCAGGCCGACCTTCTTGCCCTCAGATCGCATGGCATCGATTGCATCCTTGATGGTGCCTATGACTGAACCCAGGGTGACTATTACTATCTCAGCGTCCTCGACAAAGTAGCTGTCCAAGAGCCCTCCGTAGTACCTTCCAAAGGTCTCCTCAAACTCGCGAGCAACCAGCTCGATCTTCGTCAGAGCCTTTAGCTGGGCCTCGAACTGCTGGTAGCGAAACTCCGTGTAGGTGGAGGGATCTGCGAAGGCTCCGAATGTCTTGGGATTGGCCGGATCCAGGATAGCGGGCGGCTGGTAGGCGGGCAGAAACTCCTTGGCCATTTCCTTGTCCAAAAGCTCTACCGGCTCGTAGACGTGGGTTAAGATGAATCCATCCATGCAGACCATGATGGGGGTCCTGATCTGGGCATCCTCGGCAATCTTGTAGGCCTGCAGCGTGGCATCCACTGCTTCCTGCACATTCTCCACATAGATTTGCAGCCATCCTACATCGCGAGCGCCTATGGAATCCTGCTGATCGTTCCAGATGTTGAGCGGCGCGCCCAAGGCTCTGTTGGCCACGTTCATAACAACAGGTAGCCTCATACCGGAAACGTTGTACAAGACCTCATTCATCAGGGCCAGGCCCTGGCTAGTGGTCGAGGAGTAGCTCCTGCCACCGCAGGCGCTGGCCCCGACTAAAACGGACAGGGCTGAGAACTCGGAATCTACGGTAAGAAATTCGCTGTCAAGCTCACCATTAGCTACCATTTGGGAGAGGTTCTCCACAATGTGGGTCTGAGGCGTTATGGGGTAGGCTGAGATCACATCCGGCCGGCAGCACATGACTGCATGGGCCACCGCATAAGAGCCCTCCACCACTTTCATATTGGCAGTCTTCTTGCTCATCACTTCTCCTCCAGGACCATTGTAATCGCCATTCTTGGGCACTCGTTAGCGCACACGCTGCAACCTTTGCAGTAGTCCAGGTCGGGGACAAAGCGCCCTTCTTCCTGGTGGATGCAGCCCTCGGGGCAGTAGATCTCGCAGAGGCTGCATTTTATGCATTTCTCTTGATCGAATACGGGCACGAACGTCCGCCAGGCACCGGTCTTTGTCATGCGGGTGCTGCACGGATCTACCAAACTCCCTGCTTTAATTGCCATTAAGATACCCTCTCGTAGGCGGTTTTAATGGCGAGCAGGTTCTTTTTGCCCAGCTCCCCTTTGAAACGCTCAGAAATGGCTTTGTTCAGGCTCTCCAGCCCCACCTCTTTGCTGGCTCCAGAGAATGCACCCAGCATGGTGGTGTTGACGATTGGCCTTCCCAGGATTTCCATGGCGATCTTGGTAGCGTCTATGGTGATTATCTCTGCATCTGTTTTAAGCTTGAGAGTCTCCTTGGGCCGGTCGGTGTTTATTATTATCTTCCCGGTCGGCTTAAGTCCTCCCGCCACATCTACCACATCGAGCAAGGTTACATCCTGCACAATGACGTAATCCGGCTCATAGATCTGACTTCTGATCCGGATGGGCTTATCGGCAATTCTGGCAAAAGCCATTACCGGCGCACCTCTCCGTTCTACTCCAAAGGCCGGAAATGCCTGAGAGAACCTCTTGTCCTCAAAAGCCGCAACGGCTATTATTTCGGCCGCAGTGACAGATCCCTGGCCGCCACGACCATGTAAGCGTATTTCTTTCAAGGGCTGACCTCCTATAGTTCGCGGGCTTATCTACTCTTCTCCGCGAAAAAGTGACGAGCAAATATATCTCTTTCGGAGCCACGGCAAGTTCTTATGTAAGATGCTCTTCTTGAATAGAGTTCATGCCGCCGGGCGTAGGCTCAGGTGTATGAAGGATAGCCTATGGATAACAGGAATGAAATACTCTTTGCGGTCCGAGAAGCCAAGAGGAACCTCGGAGAGGCAGCAGACTTTCGCGTCGCAGATGCTCTGGCCATCTTAGAGGGCATCGCGCCGTTCCTGAATAAGGAAATTATTATCAGGATGAAGTGCAAAAGCTGCGACAATTATGCATTGGCCTCATTTCCTTTGAGCCGGGACTTTTGGGCGGTAGATGACAGCGAATACTGCCATGCCAAGCAAGCGTCTTTAAAAAACCTCACGGCTTCCAAGCTGGCCGGCTGCACCCAGTATTCCTGCCAGGCTTCTGCGGATCTGATCAATTTGGGCACAACCATAATGGAAGAGGATCTGCGGCCTGCTTTTCAGGAGAGAAAGCTCTATGATCGAAGCAAATTTGCCAGCTATAGCGTGGCCTTCCAGCTGCAATCCTCACCGGGAAAGGTCTGCATTGAACTCGGACACCTAACTGATGAAGGCTTTGCCTGCAGCGACATGAAGCTGTACATCTTAAGAAGGCTCGACCCTGGGTTTGAGGCAGTGGCCACCCAGAAGATATCCGAGTCTATGAAGAGCACTCCCATCATGGTGGTACAGTCCAGTCTGCAAACCAGAAGGCAGCTGGACATCGACTACGTGCTGGAATGGATAGCCGAAAAGCGAAAGATGGATATAGTATATCTCTAGCTTTATTTAAGCTTTAGATGATAATTGATGATTAAAGGATGTTTTAGACAATGGCGCAACCGTTAGTGCCAGATACCAGTGTGGTAATTGATGGCAGGGTCTCTGCCAAGATCAAAGCAGGTGAGCTGCAGGGCCGCAGGATCGTTGTACCCGAAGCCGTGGTAGCCGAGCTGGAAGCTCAAGCCAACCACGGGAGAGATATCGGTCTCCGGGGATTGGAGGAATTAAGGAAGCTCTCTGAGCTGGCCAAGATAGGCAAAATTGAGCTGGAATACGTGGGCATCAGGCCCAATTTAGACCAGATCAAGCTCGCCGGCGGAGGAGAGATTGACGCCATGATTCGAGATGTAGCTCTCGAGCTTGGCGCCTCTTTCCTTACCAGCGATCAGGTTCAATCTCGCGTGGCGGAGGCCATGGGCCTGGATGTGGAGTATGTCCGGCCGCAACGCGATCCTATCAAGCCCCTGTCTCTGGAGAAATACTTCACCGAGGATACGCTTTCCGTGCATCTCAAGGAGGGAGCCATCCCCATGGCCAAACGCGGCCGGGTAGGAGACTTTTCCCTGGTTCGTTTGGGGGAGAGGCCGCTATCGGAAAGGGAGCTAAGAGACCTCTCTCGCGAGATCTACGAAAGGACCAAAGCGGATCCGGAAGGCTATGTAGAGATGGAGAAAATGGGTGCCACCATAATTCAGCTCGGGCCCATGAGAATCGCCATAGCCAAGCCCCCATTCTCCGACGGCCTGGAGATAACCGCCGTTCGACCTGTGGCCAAGGTAAGCTTTGACTCTTACCGGCATAGCAGCATGCTAAAAGAGAGGCTGAAGGAGGGTCAGAGAGGCCTCCTCATCGCCGGTCCGCCGGGATCGGGAAAGTCCACCTTTGCCGCAGGAGTTGCCGAGTATCTTTTGAGCTGCGACTATGTGGTCAAGACCCTGGAATCGCCTCGCGATCTGCAGGTTCCCCCTGAGATTACCCAATACGGGCCGCTGGAGGGCAGCATGGAAGCATCAGCTGATATTTTGCTCTTGGTCCGGCCGGACTACACCATCTATGATGAGGTCAGAAAGACGCGCGACTTCCAGGTCTTCGCGGATATGCGAATGGCTGGCGTAGGCATGATCGGAGTAGTGCATGCCAACAAGCCCATCGATGCCCTGCAGCGCCTTCTCGGCCGCGTGGATATGGGCATGATTCCGCAGGTTGTGGACACGGTGATCTTCATTGAGAAGGGTGAGGTCACCCATGTCCTGGATGTGGAGTTCGTGGTCAAGGTTCCCGCAGGCATGGTGGAAGCGGATTTGGCCCGACCGGTGATTGTGGTCAAGGACTTTGAGACGGGCCAAGCGCAGTACGAGCTATACTCCTATGGCGAGCAGATCGTGGTCATGGCCGTGTCCAAGGAAGCCCGGAAGCCATCGCCATCCTGGAAGCTGGCCAGTCGTGAGATTGAGAAGGAGATAGCGCACCACGTGCGAGGGCCTTTCCAGGTGGAGATGCTCACCGACTCATCTGCTGTCATCCACGTACCACATGATGAAGCGGCTAGAGTGATAGGCAAAGCCGGCAAGAACATCGACCAGATCGAGAAGAACCTGGGACTGCATATCGATGTGCGCACCCAGGATGAAGTGGCTTGCCTTGCAACTCCTAAGGTTGAGGAGACGGCCAAGCACCTCATCATCTGGCTGGATGGCATGGCCGGAGAGTCAGTGGAAGTCTACGTGGGCGAGGAGCCGGTCTTCACGGCCACTGTGGGTAGAAGAGGAGACATTCGGGTAGCCAAGTCCTCGGAGATGGCCAAGCGCATTATCAGGCGCATGAAGAAGGGAGAGAATATCGAGGTGCAGAGAGCAAGCTCGGACTGAGGTCTCCCTTTTTTTTATCTTGAGCATTTTTCCAGTCTGAGTTTTTTTTATTTTACTTTCAATTTTTGTCTCTTGCTGCAGAACAAAGCGCCAGGTTTATTGTCTCTTAGTTCGAGATCGGAGGTCGACTATTATTTATCGGACTTGTGGGGAGGCTAAGAAATGAAATATACTAATACAAGATCTCTGGCAGCCATTTTGATCCTCATTTTCCTGGCGGTCTTAGCGGTGGCTCAGGAGGATCCGCTGGGTCCCTCCAACGCGGGGGCAATGCAAGACATAAGAAAGACTATGGGAGATGATATCTTCAGTCCCGTTCAGCAAGACCAGAAAGGCAATGCTACACCGGTGATTACGGGAAAGAATCTGCCTGGATCTATGGCAAGCCAGCAGCCCTCCCAGCCCAAGGCGCGGCTCCTCAGCCCCACCAGCACCTGGAGCTTGAATCTGCTGGACAGCCTGGAGCGAGGTGTGGTGTTGGAAATGAGCCAGTCTAACGACGTCCTATTCGGCAAGGGCACAATCGCCACAGGAAGCAGCCTTCAAAATGCGACAGCAACAGGTACCATCTCCGGAAACAAGCTGAATTTGGACGTTCTCTCCGATGACTTAACGCTCTACCGTCTTTCTCTGACCATGAACGGTAAATCTCTCTCAGGAGACTATCATGGCTACAGTACCATCTATGTGCCCTGGAAGGGAATTGCCATGGGAAAGATCAACTAGATTTAATCTCAGATTCTTTTTAATAATTTATTAAATTTTTAATGATATAACGTTGTTTGTCGTATAACCATTAAGCTTATCAACTACAAAATGCAAAACAATGCGAATGCCCCAAAATGGCACTAGTGGGTCAACCTGATCAGAAATAGAATCCTTCATAAGGATTTCAAAATTCGTTCATAAGAGGTCGATATGTCATGAGATTTAAAATGCTAATATTATCATCATTGCTGTTTATTGCCTTCCTGGCGGTGACGGCTCTTTGTGTAGATTGGAGTAATCCTAGCTATGACGCAGATGAGATGATAAGCGCAGGAGAAGTATCGGAATATAAGAATCCGTCAGGCTTTGCAGCGACACCCCAGGCACAAAGAGAACTCGATAAGAATAAAAGCTCACTGGACTGGACCATGCCCAGCACACTCACCGGTGGCGGTAACAGCGCTAAGGATTCCAGGACTCAAGCAGAGTCGGCCAGCGAAGAGGCAGTAGCCAGTACTGCGGCAGAAGAGACAGCGGCAACCGAAAGCACAACTGCAGCCATTGATACAGAGCTGCCCCCTGCTCAGCCGGAAGTAGCTGCCGTGGGCGGAAACTGGTATTTCACCCTCAATGACAGCGTGGTAAGGGATCTGGCCATGGCTCTTTTCCAGAAGGGAAATGATGTCTATGGAGCGGGCAAGATCAAAGAAGGCAACAGCACTATGGACGTTGCAGTCTCAGGTGTGATTGCAGATTCAACCTTGGAACTGAATCTGATCTCCACGAATCCCATCGTCCAGTATAAGCTCAATCTCAATCTGAGCGCAGACGGGGCCACAGGGGAGTACCAGGCATCTTCTGCCAGCGGCGACTCCTGGGCAGGAACTGCCGAGGGCGAGAAGACTACCTAGATAAGACGCAAATCAAATGCCGTGAGACCGGCATTTGTATATTTATTATTTGTATTATTTATTTTATTATATTTATTATTAACTTTTAATATTAGTATCATATTTACGTTTAATTGAGTGATTTTTTCACGGCAACTCTTAGTGTCACCATTCAAATATACTAAAAATCGAATGTAAAAAATGTGAAAGTACCAACTGGTACGCCTACCAGGTTGCAATCATGGAAGACTCGATGCCATCACGCCAGGGCATCGCTTTCAAGATGGCAATGCACTTTAGCTTTGCCGAGCGTGCACCGAAAGCGATATGATAAGAGAAGCTCGAGCATAAGATGATTATGTCCAAGCTCTCTCCCCTCATGGAGCAGTATTACCGGGAAAAAAAACTGTATCCAGATGCATTGCTGCTATTCCGGGTGGGTGACTTTTACGAAACATTTGCCGAGGATGCGGTCATAGTCGCCCGCGACCTGCATATCACCCTTACCTCCCGACAAAAGGACGACGAGGGCAACAAGATCCCTCTGGCAGGCGTGCCCTACCATGCCCTGGAGCCCTACCTGGCCAAGCTCATCCGGGCCGGGCATAAAGTGGCCATCTGCGATCAGGTGGAGGACCCCAAGCTGGCCAAAGGGCTGGTAAAAAGGGAGATCACTCGGGTGGTGACCCCGGGCACAATCATTGAGCCGGACATGCTTGATGAGGCCAGCAACAATTTTCTCGCCTCTGTGGTCGCAGAGGAAGGCAGGATGGGCCTGGCCTTTCTGGACGTCTCCACTGGAGAGTTTCTAACCACCGAGATTGCCGAAGAGCGGCTGGCATCGGAGATCGCCAAGTTCCGGCCGGCTGAGTGCATTGCGCCCTTTCCCCTCAACCAGGATGCCGCACGCCTGCAAATCCTGGATGAGGCCAGCTTTTCTCTCGAGAGCGCATCCGTCGCCCTGGAAAACCGCTTTGGCCCAGGCTGGGCGGAAAGGCTACGCCTCGCTGACAAGCCCCTCTCTGTCCGCGCCTGTGGAGCCGTTCTCACCTATCTGCATGCCGCTCACTTCGATGCTCTGGGACACCTGCATGACATCCGCTTCTACTCTGGTACCGAATTCATGGTTTTAGATGAGGTCACGCTTCGCAATTTGGAGATCTTGAAAAACATCCGGGACCGCACCCGGCGAGGAACGCTGCTGGAGTTTTTAAGCAAGACAAAGACACCCATGGGCGCTCGCACCCTGGCCCGTTGGATCCAGATGCCACTGCTCTCTTTGGAGACGATTGCCAGGAGGCACTGCGCCATAGAAGAGCTGAACAATAATTCCGTGCTACGGGAGAGCCTGGTTGAGGAGCTGAAGGGCGCCTGCGATCTGGAGAGGCTGATGAGCCGTGTCTCCTGCGGCTCAGCCAGTCCCAAAGAGCTGGTGGTGCTGAAAAACACCTTGCAAAGGCTGCCCAAGCTGCAAGAGATCCTGGAAAATGCTGCCTGCCCATATCTGGTTGAACTGCAAGGCCGGCTTGACCCCTGCGAAGAGATCGTCTCTCTCCTGGAAGGATCGATAGTTGATGATCCGCCCACTCATTTGCGAGACGGGGGCGTGATCAAAGACGGCTTTGACGCTGAGATCGACCAGCTTCGTTCCCTTTTGCGGGACGGCCGGGGCTGGATAGCCCGCCTGGAAGGCTCGGAGAGGGAGAAGACCGGCATCAAGTCCCTTAAGATCGCCTACAACAACGTCTTCGGCTATTTTCTGGAGGTCACCCGCGCGAACCTGCACCTCGTTCCGCAGGATTATATCCGTAAGCAGACGCTTGCCAACGCCGAACGCTTCATCACTCCGGAGCTCAAAGAGATGGAATCCAAGGTCCTATCCGCCCAGGAGAGGTCCATATCTCTCGAGCAGGAGATCTTTGCTGGCGTGCGCGATAAAGTAGCTGCTCAGGCTCGCGCTGTGCAGGAGAGGGCCATGGCTTTGGCGGAAACTGATGTACTTGTCGCCCTGGCAGTAGCAGCTGCGGAAAGCGGACTGGTCAGGCCGCAGTTCAATGGTGAGGGAAAGCTATTCCTTCGTGCCGGCAAGCACCCCGTTCTGGACAGGGCCATGCGAGGCGGCTTTGTGCCCAACGATGTGCTCTTGGATAATGATCATAACCGGCTGCTCATTCTCACCGGCCCCAACATGGCCGGAAAATCCACATTCATGCGGCAAATTGCGCTCTGTGTCATCATGGCTCAGGCCGGGTCCTTTGTGCCGGCGGCCTTCGCCTCGCTCTCTTTAGTGGACCGCATCTTCACCCGCGTGGGAGCTTATGATGATCTATCCGCCGGCCAGAGCACCTTCATGGTGGAGATGACGGAGCTGGCCGCCATTCTGGGTGCAGCCAGCAAAGATAGCCTGGTGCTGCTGGACGAGGTGGGCCGCGGCACCAGCACCTTCGACGGCCTCTCCTTGGCCTGGGCCATCTCGGAATTCTTGCACAATAGCATCAAATGCAAGTGCGTCTTTGCCACCCACTATCATCAACTAACGCAGCTGGAAGGCATTCTGCCGGGTGTGAAAAACTACAGCATCGCTGTAAAAGAAGAGAATGGAACCATCACTTTTCTCCGAACCGTGGTACCGGGAGCAACAGACAAGAGCTACGGTGTGCATGTGGCCCGCCTGGCAGGCGTTCCCGAGGCAGTGACTAAACGGGCTGACCAGATTCTGAAAGAGATAGAGAATGAGGCAGTCATTGAACCTCTTTCTGGCAATAAAAAGCCCAGGAAATCCTCCAGGTACACCCAGCTCATATTCTTCGATGCACCCTCTCAAGAAGAGAAAGAAGCAGGAGTGATACTGCAACCCCAGAAGGACGATCCGATTGTGCAAGAGATCCGGGCCCTGGATATAGATTCCCTGACGCCCCTCAAGGCGCTAAGCTGTCTTGCAGAATACCAGAAGAGGCTGGGAGAGAGAGATGGCCAAGATTAGACTTCTCGACGATGATACCATAAACAAGATCGCAGCAGGAGAGGTCATCGAGCGGCCCGCCTCTGTGGTCAAGGAACTGGTGGAAAACTCAATCGACGCAGGGGCCGGCAAGGTGTTGATAGAGGTAGCAGATGGCGGAAAGAGCTTTATCAGAATAACCGATGACGGCTGCGGCATAGATTCCCAGGATTTACCCTTAGCCTTTCAAAAGCATGCCACATCCAAGATCAGTGAAGCCAAAGATCTGGAGAATATCGCCACCTTGGGCTTTCGGGGCGAGGCTTTGGCCAGCATAGCCAGCGTCTCGGGATCCGTAGAAGTAAAAACCAAGACGAAAGGCTCACTCTCCGGCACCTACCTTCGCCTGGAGGATGGCAAGATTACAGAAACAAAGGAGATCGGCACTCCTGTGGGCACCACCATCACAGTGTGGAACCTATTCTATAATGTTCCTGCCAGAAGAAAGCACCTCAAAGGGGTGGAGGCGGAGCTTGTTCATATCTCAGATATAGTCACGGAGCTGGCTATCATTCATTATGACGTCTCCTTTGAGCTATTCTCCGGCAAACGCACTATCTTCAAGTCAATAAGATCGTCAAGCTGGGACGATGTGCTCTTTCGTCTCTTCGGCCTGAAGACATTGAAGGGCATGGCCAGGCTAGAGGCACAGGGCCAGGGCTGGAGCCTTGCCGGGGTCGTTGGCGATCCACTGGCTGTGCGAAGCAATCCTGACAGGATATTCATCTTTGTCAACGGAAGGGCAGTCTCTTCCCGGGCTCTTCAGGCGGCACTACGAGAGGCTTATAGAAACATCATCCCTATGGGAAAGAGCCCGGTGGCTGTCGTCTCTCTGAAGATAGATCCACAGCTTGTAGATGTGAATGTCCACCCGGCTAAAAGAGAGATCCGCCTCTTGCATGAGGGAGAGATCGGCTCTGCACTCACCAGTGCCGCGGCCAGGGCTCTGGAGGAACATGCCCGGTCCGCGTCGATGGAGAGGCCTGGTGAGGTGGCAAGAGAGGTAGAGGAAGATGAAGGAGCGGTGTCCCCAGCCAGGCAGGCTACTATCGCCGAAAGCTGCGAGCAGAGTACCCTTCCTCTGGAGATGCCACTTGCGAAGGTGCAGCAGCAGCGTCCCAGTCTGAAGATCTTGGGCCAGATCAAAGAGCTTTACATCGTGGCGGAAAGCGAAGAAGGTCTGGTGCTCATCGACCAGCATGCTGCTGCAGAGCGCATCCGTTTCGAGCTCTTGCAAGAACGCTACAGCAGCAAAAAGATCCGCCAGGAGCTGGTGCAGCCAATTTCCCTGGAGCTTTCTCCCAGTGAGAAAATCATGATGAACTCCTGGCAGGAGACGCTGCAAGACATAGGCTTTGAAATTTTGCCCTTTGGAGGAAATAGCTACACCGTCCGAGCGGTTCCAGCCTTGGGCCGCAGGCTGGAGAGCGCCGAGGCAGTGCACGACATTTTAAGAGACCTCTTCACCTCAGGAAAGGTCAGCCCCAATTCCACGAATAAAGATGAGATCCTCAAGCTCCTGGCCTGCAAGGGCTCCATAAAATCGGGAAAAGAGCTAAACTATGCGGAGATAAAGCGGCTTGTCGAGAAGCTCTATCTCTGCAATAATCCTCTCACCTGCCCGCACGGAAGGCCGGTGATGGTGACAATAGATAAAAATCAATTAGAGCGGCTCTTCGCCAGGAGATGAACTTTTCTAGGGGGCAGGATAATGCTGCTCTCATGGACCTGGAAGGATTTGCCAAGAGGGGACTACTACGAAAGGATCCCGAAATAAAGTCTAAGCTCATCTCATTGATCAGAGAGGTAAAGGGAATACCTGAGGATAAAGCCCTCATCCTGGCCGAGGCGGTGTTAGAGGAGGCAGAGGCTACGCTACATCCCCGGGGTGATGTCTTCCGGTTGGAGGGTGTGGGCGTCTCCATGGGCGACTATGGAGTAGGCTCGCGAGGCTCAGGCGATTTTTATACACATACCAAGATTGCCGAGGTCATCGGCCGGACTGATGCCGTGGTGGACTCCCGCCAGCTGGACGACTCGGGCGTGGTCAAAGCAGATGGAAAGTACATAACTGTCACCGTAGATGGCATGCATTCCCGCCTCAGCGACTATCCTTTCCTGGCGGGCTTTCATGTAACTCGCGCCGCGCTGCGCGATGTCTATGTCATGGGCGCAAGGCCCGTAGCTCTGCTCTCGGACATTCATCTCGCCGATGATGGGGATGTCTCCAAGCTCTTCGACCACATCGCCGGCATCGCTGCCGTCTCGGAGCTGATCGGCGTTCCTCTCGTCACCGGCAGCACTCTTCGCATTGGCGGAGATATGGTCATCGGCGACCGGCTTACCGGATGCGTGGGTGCAGTGGGCGTCTCAGATAAACTCACGCCCAGGAAGAGTGCAAAGCCCGGTGATGTGATCCTGATGAGTGAAGGTGCCGGAGGTGGAACGGTCTGCTCGGCTGCTCTTTACTATGATCAGCATGAGGTTGTGGAAGAGACCCTGAACATCAAATTCCTGGAAGGCTGCGAAGCTCTGCTCAAGGAGGACCTTACCATTCATGC
This sequence comes from Methanothrix sp., assembly GCA_035527135.1. GTDB lineage: Archaea > Halobacteriota > Methanosarcinia > Methanotrichales > Methanotrichaceae > Methanothrix. Next base: position 18,151 of record DATLBD010000139.1, read on the forward strand.
CATGACCGATGTGACCAACGGAGGCATTCGCGGCGATGCCAAGGAGATCTCCTACACTGCCGGGGTTAAGCTGGTCTTTGAGGAGGAAAAGATGCGACGCCTGGTAAGTCCGCGGGTTTTGGAGATGCTCGACGACCTGTTGATCGACTATCTGGGTGTCTCCATCGATGCCCTGCTCATCATCGCTCCCGAAGATGAGGCAGAAAAGATCGCCCGAGCCATTCGGGAAGCAGGCGTGGCTGTGGATGAGATCGGCACTGTGGAGTCGGGAGAAGGCGCAACGCTGCATATGGACGGCAAAGTTACGGACTTTAGCCCGCGCTTTCGGGAAGCTGCCTATACGCCCATAAAAAAGGCGGTGGGCCAGGACGCGAAAAGAAATGTAGAAGAGATGACGGCTGCAGTGGACAGAGCAGCAATGAATGCAGTGGTGAAGAAGAGGCATTTTATCGAGAAGATAAAAAGAAGATAATTCAAATTTTTACAAAGTTATTTATTTTTAATGTGTTTACTGAATGTAGTAATAATAGTAAAAATTTTTTTGACATAAATAAACTATTTATATCATAACGTGCTTCATTTATTGCAAGGGTGTACAAATAAGGGAGAAGATAACAATGAAGGAATCATTCGTAATGAGATTTGACGAAAAAGATATCGAAGTAGTTGAGACGCTGAAAAGCCTGGGTGTGCCGAGAAAGGTCTCCAATATGATCGCCTATCTGGCAGGCGGCATAGAAGCCACATCCCGCGAGATTGAAAGAGGCTCCGATCTGCGCCAGCCAGAGGTGAGCATCGCCCTTAGAACTCTGCGTAAGAACAACTGGGTGGAGGAGAAGATGAGCCGGAGCGATGGCACCGGCCGGCCCATGAAGATCTATCGCCTCAAGGCGCCCATTGAGGATATACTTCAATACTACGAGCAAGAAAAGCTCAACGAAGCCAACCAGGCTTTGCAATCCATACAAAAGCTGAAGGCACTTCTGGGGGAGGTGGGGTCGAGCTAAGGCTAGGAGGGGCCCGGCCCCCCCAAAAATGGAAATTAAATACATTTTTTCTTGTTTTAAGTTTAAATATTTTTCAGCAAACGTATTGAATGTCAGCGCAGCATTTGCATTAATTATATTAACTTTACTCATACTAATAATAATAGCGAGCTGGCTTAACGGGCTCGTTGTGTCTGATATAACTATACTTACTTGCTGAAAAAAATCTTCACGATGGGGATATATAGAAGAAAAACGCAATATAAATAGGCAAACCTAGGGCCGATGAGAATCATTGCCCAAGGTATAGACGAAGCAATCAGAAAAATGGCGATTGGCCTTGTTGGTCTTTAACCATTCTGAAGGTGAGTAATAATTGGGAGTATCGGCAAGCTTATCTCCAGATTGGGTATGGCAAGCTTATCTCCAGGTAGTGATTCATTGACGGTCATCGAAGAGTCTATTCATAGAGCATATCTAAACAAGCTTGTAGGGGAAGATGGTTTACGAATTGTGGAATGCATCCCCGGAGAAGAGATCACGGACGAGAGGCTGGCAGAGCTTACAGGTATAAGTCTGAATACCGTAAGACGCACCCTTTATCTCCTTTATGAACACAGGCTGGCTATATATCGGCGCAAGCGCGATCCAGATTCGGGTTGGCTCACCTATTTGTGGCAACTTTGTCCCGAGAATTTTGAAAAAGCCCTGGAATCGGAAGCTAAAAGGCTGGTGCGCAAATTAGACGAACGACTGGCCTATGAGAAGGAGAACATCTTTTACGCCTGCACCGATGGCTGTGCTCGGTTCATCTTCGATGAGGCGAGTGAGGCAAACTTTGTCTGCCCCTTCTGTCAGGGCAGCCTGGAGTTTATGGAGAACGCCAAAGTAGTTGAAACCATAGAGAGACAAATAAAGGATTTAAAAGCCTGCTTATAAGTTCTCCAGATTGTTGCCAAGGATCGCCGTCCACCACCAGCGAGCCATGTCCATAAGATCGCGGCTGAACGTTCCGGAAAGCCGGTACTCGCCGCCTTTGTTTGTGATCAGACCCGCTCCAAGTAGCTTGTTTCTCATGGCGTAAAAGGCAGATCGACTAACATTTAGCTCTAAGAGTAGCTGCTCCCATTCTTTCGTTTTTAGTAGATCGCCGCTCTTCTGCCGTTCCTCTACCATTGTCAGGAATTTCTGACCGCGCTGTGCCGTTGTTTCCTCCTGAAAAAGCCGGAGCATAAGCTCATGATATGGATCTCGCGATCGACTTATAGCATACTCCGATTTTGAGCGGACCTTGATGGTAGTGGCGGTCCTGGGAGCCTTTTTTACATTAGTCATAAGGTAGCCAGTACAGCTCTGGCTATATCTGCGTACTCATCCCTTAAAACATAGCTTTTAGGCGCACGATAAGACTTCTTGTTGACATGCAATATTCCCAGACGCGAACAAATGTAACCGATCATAGAAGCTACTGCCTTCCTGGAAACGTCTAATCGCTTACTCACGCTTTCATGAAGAGAGGCTACAGTGAACTCTCGAGCCTCGACTATTGACTCTAGAACCACTCGCCTCAGACCATCTGTGTCCAGATTAAGGAACCTGATCATCCGGCCTAATATCTCGGACCGCTGTGGTTTCATCTTACTCCTCCAAACTACCCCCTAGACATTCAACAATACTTTACTAATATGTATAATATATACTTTACTATATGAGTCAATCCTTGGACCTTGTTTCGCCGAAAACCTCAATTGTAGCGCTATGAGTTTAAGCCAATCGTCAAATAGTCCTGGTTACAAAAGAGATTACGTTCAGAGGATAATATGCATGAAGAGGAAATTGCTGAGGCAGATAGCCTTTATGCCTGTGGGAACTATGAGGAGGCTCTGCTGGCCTGGGAGAAGGCAGAGAAAGTTGAACCGCCAAGCTTCGACCTTTTGTATAAAAAAGGCATTGCTCTGCGAAAGCTAGGCAGATATGATGAAGCGGCGGCAACCCTGGAAAAGGCCCTCTTGCTCGATCCAAAAAACGCCAATGCCTGGAGAGCTCATGCCCTGGCTTGCAGCCAGATGGATAAGAGTGCTGAAGCAATATCGTCCTGCGAAAAGGCCCTGGCGATTGATCCATACAATGCTCGAACCTGGATTGTGAGAGGCTTTTCCTTGCACCGCCAGGGGCAGTACGAAAAGGCAGTGGAAAGCTATGCTCGGGCCATTGAGCTGAATCCTTTGGGAGCAGATGGCAGAAGGGCCTGGAATAACCGGGGTGCAGCTTTGGACAACCTGCGTAGACACGAGGATGCCATCGAAAGCTATGAGGAGGCACTCATGATCGACCCCTTCGATATCTACGCCTGGAACAATAAAGGCGTGGCCTTAGGGGTTTTAGCCAGGCACGAGGAGGCGATAAGCTGCTTTTTAAAGGCCATAGAGATCGAGCCGGGATATGCTACAGCCTGGAAGAACCTGGGTGTAGCCTATCAGTCGCTGCATCGCGACGCTGAGGCAAAAGAGGCCTTTAAAAGAGCAAGAGAATTAGGACTGGATTAATCTATTTATCTATTTCATTACATCTATTTCATTCCCAAAAGAGTACTGACGATCTCATCGATGAGAGCCTCACGGTTTTCTCGGGTTACAGTTATCACCTGGAACGTGCTGCGAATTTTCTTGGCCAATCGGTGATTGGACCACTCATGCAGTACCACGAGCATGGGCTTTGGTGAGGCGATGGCCATTTCTACGGCGGAAACGAATCTATGGCTAGACAGCTCCATGGGACCCACCTCGTCTACCACGATCAGGTCACATTTCAGGGCATTTTCCACTGCGACAGCTCCCAGACCATCCAGGTCCTCCGGATGGACGCGATACTTTCCCAGTTGTGGTCCGCTGCCTGTTTCATCGGCTAAAATGCCCACGGCCCCCGAGGCAAGGTCGAGCAGCTCAAAGCCGATGCGCCGATCTTTGTAACGCTTATCCCGCGCCAGTACTCCCCCTACGCGCATGCCTGTGGCTGTTGCCACTTTCGCCACCAGCGTGGATTTTCCGATACCGTGGGACCCGGTGACTGCTATCCTAAGTGCCATATTGCTCCCTCATCCTCTCCGCGTATCGGCTAAGGCTCTCTACATCTTTTATCTCTTTTTTGACCAGCTTTTTGAGGCGACTTCTGATCTCTCCGTCAGGTCGCGAGCCTGCGGAGCGTAGGTGGCGCTCGATCGTCTTGCACATCTCATCGCCCTTGCGATCCCAGTCGGTGAGAAGTATGATCTGCGGATAGTCCCTGGCTGCATCCTCTGCTAAGTCCAGAGCTGACCTGCGACTGGCCATGATCACCGGCCCGGGAAGGCCCAAAGCACGCAGGGCCTGCTCGTCGCGCCTTCCCTCCACAATGATGGCAGCACCCTGGTAAGAAGCATCAAGAAGAGATGCGATCAGCTCCTCTAGGGCCTGCAGATCATAAGTCCCCTTGGGACGGCTCACCCGCTCTTCCCTTCTGGTAGCCATGCTTGTTAGCTCAATTCGCTTCGCTGCTCACTAGCATTTCATTTTCTGCTCTAATGCCGAGACGACCTCTTCCTTTGTCATGCCTTTTACCAAAAGAAGCTTTCTTGCGTTCTTGTGCCCGCTTAAGACCTCTACTTTTTGCGGGGCAATGTTGAGCGTTTTGGCCAGCTCCTCCGTCAGTTGCCGGTTAGCTCGCCCTCGCGATGGCTCCTCCGTCAGATGGGCTTCTATTGACTTCCTCCAGAGATTGAAGCCAGAGGGCACGGCCAGCCGTGAGGAGCCGGGCACCACATCAAAGCTGATGATGCAGCCAAGAGGATGAGGCTTGACCGCCTCGCAAAGGTCCATTAATCTTAAAAGGAGCGTCCTGGGGCTTAAAGCTTCTCTCTGGCGAAGATGCTACAAGTCACATTCTTCCCCCTCATCTTCTCAAGTCCAAAAAATAAATTTTTGAAGACATTTGTAAAGGTCCGCCTGGATGGAAACGTTTTGGCAAAAAGTTAAAATAGCGCCAGCGATGAAAGGAGAGAGGTTCGATGAAGATTAAGCAAGTCGTCGTCCTGGCAGATCAGGCTCAGGTGGCAAGTTCCATTCTTCCCGGCTTGAAGCAGCTTGGCCTGCAAATCTGTGACCGGCTCCCAGGCGAGGGCGATGGAAAGGATTGCCTTTTGATATTCGATCAGGGATATGAAACAACTACTGTCGGCTCGCTCCTCATTCGCCAAGCTCTGGCCAATGGAAGTCCTGTTTTATTAAACAACGCCGAATGCTCATCCGTTTTAGAAGAGATCAAGCAGACGAGCGGCCTTTCTTTAGAGACCAGAAATAACTTGGAAGCATATGCCCTCTACAGGTGTCTGCAAAGCGATTCGCAAAGACTGGCTGCTCTTCAAGCCGGCGTGAACGCCATGCCCCGCTATGTGGCGGCGGCCTATGAGAAGGTACAGGATCTTCGTTATGGAGAGAACTGGCACCAAAAGGCGGCGCTCTACCGCAAGCAAAACGGTCTTGGCCTGCATAAATCCAGGAAGTTGAATGGACGGGAGATGTCCTACAACAACATGGTTGATGCGGAAACGGTGCTCGAGATGCTGATCGACCTATCGGAGTACGATAGTGTCCCGGTGGAAAAGCCCCTTTCGGTCATAGTGAAGCATGCCAATCCCTGCGGCGTGGCCTATGGCGAGCGTCTGGATGATGCCTATCGTCTCTCTTTCGCGACAGATCCCAAATCCGCTTTTGGTGGCGTCATAGGATTCAATCGGCCAGTAGACCTGGACACGGCTCGCGCCATCGGTGACAGCTTCGTAGAGGTGCTGCTGGCTCCTGGCTATGAGCCTGAGGCCCTAAAGCTGCTGACGGAGAAGAAGCCCAACCGCAGAGTCCTGGATATCGGAGATCTGCTGGCCAGAAAGGACGAGCTTTATCAAGGCTACTATCAGAGAAGCATCTTCGGGGGCATGATGCTTCAGGATTATGATACGGGCGATCTCAAGGAATGGAAGGTTGTAACCAAGAGGATTCCTACAGAAAAAGAGAGCAAAGCCCTTCGATTTGCCTGGAAGGTCTCCAAGTATGTCAAGTCCAATGCCCTGATTTATGCTACGGAAAACCAGACCATAGGCATAGGGTCGGGCCAGGTGAGCAGGGTGGATTCGGCGCGCTTTGGTGCGGAAAAGGCAGAAGAGCATGGCCTTTCCACTCGAGGAACGGTAGCTGCCACGGATTCATTCTTCCCCTTCCGAGATGGACTGGACCAAACCTTCCAGGCAGGAGCTGTTGCAGTAATTCATCCCGGAGGATCCATACGGGATGCAGAGGTGATTGATGCCGCCAATGAGCACGGCATGGCCATGGTCTTCACAGGCATGCGCCACTTCAGGCACTAAATTTTCCTGCAGGAAATATTCAGGCATTAAGTGTAAGAGTAAGACGATTTTCCCGCTTCTAGCTATTGTGCTCTTCATTTACCTGGCATTTTATCCGGTCCAGGCAAGCGTCATCCAGGCGGGCCCGGATATCCAGACGGCCATAAACTCAGCTAAAGCTGGAGACACGATAGTAGTCGGTCCGGGAGACATAAGTCGCTTCGAGGTAGATCGGCCATTAACCATTAAGGGACGGGGGAGTCCCATTCTCTCTGCAGCCCTACAAAAACCTGCCATAGAAGTGAACAGCAATGGCGTCACCATCACTGGATTTCGAATCATTGGCGTGGGCAAGGACAGTAATGCCAAGTTCAATTACTATATGCAAAATCCCGCGGCGGCAGCAGGAGCTCGCTTTGATGAGCCCAATTCTGCCATAGTTGTGAGGGGCAACGCCTTCTCTCTGAAAAATTGCAGCATATTTGGAGCTGAAGTGGCAGTTTCCGCGGAGAACGTGCACAACCTGGTCTTGCAGAATACGACCATGGAAAGCTGCGATACGGGGGCATCTATCCTGCAAAGCAGCCAGGTAAAAGTTTCTGACTGCCACATAAAGAGCTGTAAAAAATACGGGCTTGATATTGAAAGGTCTCGCGATGTAGTGCTTGACAATAACAGCATTGTAAACAACACTAATGGTGGCATACTCCTCAAAGAGTCGACAGAATGCATTATTCAGGATAATCTCCTCTCCATGAACACCTTTGGGCTGTCACTTTGGAATGCGTCGTATAACCAGGTGAGAAGAAATCGGGCCGATCACAATTACTATGGAATCCTGGTGACATCCTGGTCGAGCTACAACAACATAACTGAGAATGTGGCCGAGGATAACAGCAGAAGCGAAATCGTGACCGGTTTTGGCATCGGCATCAGCGTACAAGAGAACAGCAGCTACAACATGCTGATCAAAAACACTGCTAAAGGCAACTTCAACGGCCTGGAGCTGTCCCGAGGCTGCAAGTTCAATGCCGTCTACAGCAACAACGCTTCGGACAACAAACACGGCATAAGGCTCAATGAGAACAGGAATAACCTCATCTTCGGCAATAACTTCATTAGAAACGACATCAATGCCTATGAGAATACCAGCATCAATATCTGGAATACCACGATAGGCAACTACTACAACGATTATCGCGGCAAGGATGAGAATGCAGACGGCATAGGCGATCAGCCCTATTCTCTTCCGGGGCCCGAGTCCCGGTCCTTTGACTTCCGACCCCTCATCCGTCCTTACTGGAAGGCGGAATTGGACCGCGTAGCACTACGGGATGAGGTTAAGAAATATGCTGTATACGGGCCGGCTGATGAGGAGTTTCCTACCACCAGGGTGCAAGACGGCGTCATAGTGATATCCAGCAAAGCGCCCAGCTCGCCGCCCAAATGGTCGGACTCAAGGCCGCTGGATATGAGCGCACCTCCTTTCCAAAAAGAAAATGATTTCTAGCTACTTGGAAGTATCATGAGGCAAGGATTGCCGGGAAGGATTTTCAAGCAGGGATTGCTAGGAAGAATTATATCCTCTACCGGGCGTTTTTGGCAGTGATGAATCTCATAACGGAAGGTGCTATCACCTTCGAGACCGAGGGTGCCTTCTACAATCCAAAGATGCTTCTCAACCGGGATATCGGCGTAGCCATGGCCAGTAGCCTGAGCCTCACCGACTATCTGGATGCCCTGTCTGCCAGCGGCATTCGTGGGCTGCGAGTAGCTAAGGAAGCGGGCGCAGCAAAAGTGACCTTAAACGACGTCAATCCCCAGGCTTGCCAGCTCATCGAAAAAAACATGGCCCGAAATGGTCTGGATGGCACAGTTACCTGCTGTAATGCCAATGTTCTCCTGCATGAGCAGCACTTCCAGGCAGTGGACCTGGACCCCTTCGGCTCTCCCTCTTCCTATCTTTCTGCAGCCAGCCGGTCCGCTCTCTCTTACCTATTTATCACCGCCACCGACACGGCGCCCCTCTGCGGCGCCCATCTTATGAGCGGGATTAGGAAGTACATGGCAGTTCCACTACGCACGGACTATCACCGAGAGATGGGGGCCCGAATTCTTCTTGGCCTGGCGGCCCGAGAGCTGGCCCGCCTGGACAAAAGCATGCAGCCCTTGCTTACTCACGTTACCGATCACTATGTGAGAACTTACCTGCGTGTGATCAAAGGGGCAAAAGTAGCCGACAGATGCCTGGAAAAAATAGGCTATGTCGAGCACTGCAATAGCTGCGGCAGCTTTATTCTCCTGGAAAAGCCCCAGCCAGGGGGAAAGTGCTGCCATTGCCTCGGTAAGACGAGTTTGGCTGGCCCTCTGTGGCTAGGCGGCATACAGGAAGCGCAGATAATCGAGAAGGCCCTGGCCTGGGAGGGCTTGAGCCCCCGAGCAAAAAAACTTCTTTATACATGCGCAAGCGAGGTGGAGGCGCCCATGTACTATGATCATCATAGTATCTGCAAGAGGCTGCGCATCACCCCCGGCAAGATAGATGAGGCTATCGCAAGGCTGCGAGCCAGCGGGCATCGGGCTTCACGCACCCATTTTAATGGACTTGGCATCAAAACCAATGCCTGCATGGCGGAGGTGGAAGCCGCTATAAGACAGGCTTGATTTCTGAATAATTTATAATAAGTTCGATCTGTTTTTCCAACCTAAAACTTAATAAAGGAGAAGAGACCTAATAGTGATAGCTGCATTATGATAGGATAATGCAGGAATTCGCGGCACGAGGTGACGTTTATTACCCCCTTCATTGCTACTCCCTTTCGCATCTCGTGCCATCCCTTCTTACGATTTAGCGCGTTTTAGATGCAATTAGCACCCTATTTGGCTTATTTAGCGGGTTATGACCTGCCACGGTTGATATCTTTTCTCTTGAGCAGGGCGGCGGTGGCTCTCATGGCCTATTTCGCCAGCCAGGGTCAACGCATGCTCTCCGCCTTCATTACTACCCATCCCTTGCTTACAGTTTTCAGTTTTTGCCCATCTATACGGTGGGCGGCAGCAAGACGGTAGAGGAGGATACCAAAAGCCTTCTGAGCACCTCACGGGATCTGTTGTCTCTTAATTGTTTTCCTGGGTGTTAATAAAATTGGAATATTCAAGAGAATTATCCAGGACGTCCTTCTCTTCGAATCCCGTCCATCCTCCTGGAAATGATGCTGTCCGGCACAAAACTATAAAATATTAGTTAGATTAATGACGAGGCCATGAAAATTGCTCTCGTCGGCGGAACCGGCGATATCGGCACGGGATTTGCCGTGCGTTGGGGGCAAAAGCATGACATCCTCATCGGTTCACGAAATGCTGATAAAGCCCGGGAGAGCGCGGCCGCGGTATTGGAGCTTTTAGGGAGGCTGCCAGGTAATATGCGGGGCACGGACAACGCTAGTGCCATTGCTGCGGCTGATGTGGTCGTGCTATGCGTGCCCTATGAGAATATGATTTCTGTTACAGATGATCTGAAAGACTCCTACAAAGACCAGATCGTTATCTCGCCCGTGGTGCCCATGATTTACAATGGCAAGTTCTTTATGCACCATACTCCTGCTGAGGGAAGTGCAGCCATGCAGGCGATGTCGCTGCTCCCAAAGGGGGTAAGGGTTGTCTCTGCCTTTCATACCATCTGCGCCGCAACTTTGCAGGATAAGGAAAAAGTGATGAAGGGTGATGCTTTTATCTGTGGCGATGACGCGGAGGCCGTGGATATCACTATAGAGCTGGCCGGTGAGATCAAGAGCCTCAGGCCACTGAAAGCGGGTCCCCTGGCAGTCTCGTCCATGGTGGAAAGCCTGACGCCGTTTCTGCTTAATGTGGCTCGCAAGAACAAGATCAAGGATGCAGGAATTGCCATCGTTTCCGAGTAGTAATGATAAGTTGAATAAAAATAAAAATCAAAAATAACTAACTAAACTTGATATAAAATTGTTTATAACCCCCGAGATCAGTTCTTTCATATTTTCCAGTCCCAGCATCTGCCAGATGAGAATGCCTCCCAGGATTACGCCGGCCATGGCACCCAGGTTCGACAGTGCTGCTACCAGGATGACCTTGAAGAGGCGGTTTTCCATCATCTGCTCAAAACTGTTTGCAGCAGCGAGCTTTTTCAGGTCGGATACGCTTGGCTTAAGTTTTCGGGCCTCTACCATTCCAGCAAACCAGCCCGCTGCTAAAAATGGGTTGAGGGTGGTCATCCAGGCCACCAGTAGTGCCGTCAATGCCGAGAATGGGTGGCCTTTTGCCAGGACCACGCCCAAAGCCGATAGCCCGCCCGTGGTCACGAACCAGATGGCAAAGGCTTGCAAAATGATCTCGCTGGACTGGGCCATAAGCAGCACCAGAGCAATGGTGGCCAGGATAAGCAGACTCACCACTACCCCAAATACCTTGACAAATGTGATTTTTTTTCCGGGCTTCTCGTTCAAACCTTCCAGGGCAGGAATCTTTTCGGGGTGCTCCAGGTGTTTGACTATGCCCTCTCTGTGGCCCGCTCCCACCACGGCCAGCACACGACCCTGCTTGGAGAGCAAGAATAGATTTCGGGCCAAGAAAGCGTCGCGCTCATCAATGAGCACATTTGCAGCTCCCGGAGAGATCTTCCGAAACTCCGAGATCATCTGGGAGACAATATCTGCCTGGGTGATGCTGTCGATATCAATTTCTTCATCGCCCCTGCCAAAAGCCGCGGGTATCAGAGATCCGACCAACCTGATCTTGTCAATAAATCCCATGGCCGACCAGAAGCGCTGAATGGTAATGCCTATGTCCCGGTCTACAAGCGCCACCCGCGCGCCTGCTCTCCGGGCCGCTTCGATGGCCGCCAGCATCTCCGAGCCGGGTTTTACCCCCATCTCCTCGCCGATCTTTCTCTGGATGTAGGCCAAAAACAACTGCACCAGGAACAAAAAGAGTTTTGAGCCACTCAAAAGCTCACTGATCTTGATGTCCTTCTCTTCCTCCTGGCCGATAAGAGCCTTATAACGGGCAGGACATAGCTCTACAGCCACTATATCGGGGCGCATCTCCTCTATTTTGCTGATTACTTCCTGCACGCTTTTTTCTGAGACATGCGCCGTTCCCACGATGATGACCTCATGTGACTCGCCGCCGGTGGATTCTGTCTCCGGCACCACCAGCTGGCAAGCAGGCGCGTCGTCCTCTTTCATCTTTTCCGTCGTATTCTCCAAATTGATTACCTCTTAATGTTCCCGCTCTGAGCACAGTTCAATGGCTCTGACCAGGTCCTCCCTGGAGACGATGCCCACCAATCGGCCCTCCTCTATCACAGGCAGCCGGCGAATTTGCAGGTCATTCATCTTCTTCATGGCAGTCGATGCCTCTTCCTCAGGGCCAATCAGATATAACTTTCTTGCCATCACCTGATCGACGCGAGTCTGGGCACGCCTTGCTTCAGGAACATTCTGCAGATCGGTCAAGGTGACAATTCCCTCTAGGGCTCCGCCTGACATTACCGGGTAGCCTCTATGCTTTTCCAGGAACATCAGCTCTTTTAGCTCATCAAGTGTCATTTCAGGAGAGACGCTGCGCACCTGGGATGACATAATGTTTCGCACTAATATTCCTTCCAGGCTGACGCTTATTTCAGTAGCCTTATCCTCTTCAGACGCACCCACATAAACGAAGAAGGCCACAAAGAGGAGCATGAAATTTAAGGATAACAGGCCTAGCAGAAACATGAGTGTCGCGAAGATCTTTCCGATATCAGCAGCACGCCGGGTAGCTTTTACATAAGGCATGCGGGTAGCAAACCAGGCCCGTAAAAGGCGGCCCCCATCCATGGGAAAGGCGGGGAGGAGATTGAAGGCCATGAGGATGAGATTCATGATGCCCAAAGTCCAGAGCATGATGGCCATAGCGTTGCCTTCACCGGCAAGAGCTGCAGCCTGCCCTGCCAAATAAACCGAGAGCAATCCCACCACGCCGCTTACAGCCGGCCCGGCAAAGGCCATCTGCAGCTCCATGCGGGGATCTCTGGGGATCTCCTCCATGGAGGCCACCCCGCCAAAGAAGTAGAGAGTTATGCTCTTTATGCTGATGCCGTTCTTATGAGCGATATAGGAATGACCAAGCTCATGCAGGGCCACGCAGGCGAAGAGAACTACAGCAAAGAGTAGAGAATAGAGCCAGCGCAGCTCGACCGGCTCAATGCCGCCGAAACCATATATCTTTCCGTAGACTGTCTGGCTGAAAGAGGCAAACGCCCAGGCAACATAAAGAATGACTAAAAGAAATGTCCAGTGCAGCCGGATGGGTATGCCCATAATCTTTCCCAGCTCGATAGAAGAGTTCATAGGGGGCCTTTAACCTCTGGTATTAATAGATCTTTTGACAGCTGGCAGGGAAAAATGATTAACTGAAAATGCGATTTTTATTAAATTTTTAAGTGAGCGGGTAGGAGAGTGGGGGTTCAGTGTGGATTTCAAAAACTAGGATTACCCGCTCAATTAAATGAAGTGACGGTAAAGATTATAAATTTTTCCCCCGGGGAGAATGAACGGGGAGATTGAAGCCATCTATTTTATAATATTATTGAATCTCACCACTGAATTTGGCCCCGCCGCCCGGATGGGCTTCTACCAGATACCTCACCTGAGCGCTATGCTCGGCCATACAGGCTGCCGTATAAGCATCGTTCAAGCTCTTACCGGCGGCAAACACACCATGGCCGCGAGCGATGCATGCCTTATGAGTCTGCAGGGCAGAAGATACAACGATAGCCAGCTCTCCTGTTCCATAGCGACCTTCAACAATGGGCATCGCCCCCAAAAAGATCAGGCCCTCGCCATCTATGGGCATTATTTCCTCTTGCACCAACAGAGATAAGGCCACAGCATAGGGAGAATGGGTGTGAATGATGGCCTTATTTGTGGTGCTCTGGTAGACGGCCCGGTGAACACAGGTCTCACTGCTGGCTATGTTGTCTTGATCGCAGGGAAAACCTAAATCAACCTCCACTACTTGGCTTTTATCCAGCTCGTCGAGCATGCTACCTGTACAGGTTATGAAGATCTTTTCTCCCTGCAGGAGGCTGATATTTCCGAACCTGGAGCTAGTAAGCCCGGAAATAACTGCTTTTTTGCCGAACCGGGAGATCTCTTGCCAGGCTAAAGGCATACCAGCTTCACCTCTTCACCCGCAGATGGAAAGGGACCGCCTTATAGTCCACCTCCCCGAATTTTCCCAGCAAATCAACCTTTATCTGGTAGTCGCCCGGTGTCCAAAAGCTCGTCTCCCAGCGGGCAGAGAAAATACCGTTGCCGTCGAAGTCATCCATGGGTATCTCCAGATTTCTGTCCGGACCAATGATGTTGGCGTTTATGGTCCTGATATCGCCCAGGGCATGCGCCTCGATCATAACAGGCTCGCCCACGGTAGCATCGTTACTGTTAAGTGCAATTTTCTCCAGATCGGGAGGCGACAGCCCTGGGCGAGCCGCCTTAATGTTATGCAGGGCGCAGGTCAGATTAAGGGCCCCGTAGCCGTAAACATTGTCCTGCCCGGACGGGCCCAGGTCGTCCGCTGTCTTGAGCAGCATCCTCTTCACATCAGCAGGCCCAAGATCAGGCTCCGCTTCCAGCAGCAGCGCCGCGGCCCCGGAGACCTGGGGAACAGCCATGGAGGTGCCGCTCACAGAGCTTTTGCCGTTCTTCGATCCGGCCAGGGCGGAGACAACATCCACGCCCAGCGTGACCAGGTCGGGCTTGGTATCGCCTTTGGCCGTCGGCCCGCGCGAGGATAATTCAAAGATAGTGCCGGAGCTGTCCACGGCGCCCACGGTTATCACATTCTCAGCACCGCCGGGAATGACAATAGATGAGGATGCTGGGCCGGAGTTTCCTGCAGCCACACACATAACCAGCCCCTTTTCCACCATTTTGTTGCAGGCTTCATCCAGAAGAGATGTACCGTCCGAAGGGCTCTCACCACCTACGGAAAAGGATATGACCTTTATTCCATAACGGTCTTTATTTTCCAGGCACCAATCCAGTGCTTTTAGGGCATCAGATAGGTAGCATGCCCCTTCTCGGTCCATGACCTTTATCACTACCATACGAGCTCCCGGTGCCACACCTGTGCCCTTCTCACCAGCGACAAGGCTGGCACAATGGGTGCCATGTCCGTTGTCATCGTAGGAAGCAGTTTGATTGTTCACGAAATCCTTGAAGGCCACAATTTTGCCTGCCAGGGCCTCGTGCTCGCTATCCGCACCAGTATCAATGAGAGCCACAGTCACGCCCTTTCCCGTGTAGCCTTTATTCGTCCTGGGGTCATCGATGTTCGAGGGACCATTAATAGGAGTGGAGTGAGTAGACTGGTCACCGTTTTTTCCTGGCAGCACCAAAACCTTCAACTTCTGGTCCTTGTAGATGCCCTTGACGCCATCCGTCCTGGCAATCTTCTCCAGCTTGTCGCCGGACACCGTCAACGCACTCACCGGCAGGATATGGAAGCGATCCTCTGATGGAGCAACATCGCTCATATTTTCGTCATGAAGGACGATCACCTTCAGATCTTTTCCTCCTTGCTTTTCCAGGCTATCCTCGATTCCGTTACTGTTGAGATCATTGGGGTTGCGAATGGTAAGGGTTGCTGATTCGTCCTTTGCCGCATTGCCGGATTTGTCGATGGCCACAATTGTAACCTTATAGGTCGCAGGCGGCAGGTTGGAGCCGCAGTATCCTGTGTATCTGCCGTCTTGGTTCAGGTCCAGCATGAGGTTCATGCGATTGCCGATATCGGCATAGACCATCTCTATGCTGCCTGCATCATGGACGAAGGCGTTGATCTCGCTTCTGGGAGCGCCAATCTTCAGCGCCGAGGGGCTTATGCTCACACCATAAATGACAGGAGGCATACCATCATCTGCATTTGGCTTGAAGTAGCTATCATATTCTTTTTCAAACCAGATGCTGGCCTTGTTGTTATCGAGCGCACTTTGCATGGGAAAAGCGGCAGCACAGCTAAGCAGACATCCTAATAAAATAAAATAAGCAAATGGTCTGGAGTTCACGCTTAATCCCAGTTATTCATTTCCAATATTCTTATATTTATTGGTGCCAGTAACCTCAATCTGTATGGCATCCGGGAAGGTCTCGGTGATATCTCCTAAAGTGGCTACAATATCTACCTTGTAGACAGCGGCCGCGACATTGGCATTCCAAATGCCGGAAAACTCGTCTCCATCAGATTTGATGCGTTTCATTATGACCTTGGAGATTGTATCTCCGGAAGGGCTTTTAATCTGGGCCGATACAGTGAAACCACTTTCAGCTGCGCTTTTTTGCGCCTGGGATGTGGAGCCTATCCTCACCACGCCATCGGTGCTGCTCAGGTCGGCATATCCCTGCGGCGAGCCAAATCCACAGGTAGCGCACCCTTTGATAGTCAGAATCGTCTTGTTACTGCTCTGGTTGCTGTTTTCCGCCGCCACAGCCGAACTCGTGTTCTTCTCTTCGAAGATTGCTGTTATCTGGACAACATCTCCTATCTTCGCTGGATTAGGCACCCCATAAGCCTTTCGCAAAGCGATGTTGAGGTGAGGCAAATTAGCCTGCCAATCCTGCCAGGAGTAAATTCTGGCATCATAGTCCAATAGAGTCAGAGCAAGCCAGATCATGGAAGCCTTGACTCCGGTATTAGTGTAGACTACAACAGGCCTATTCTTATCCAGAGATGAAAATAGCTCTTCCAGGCTTTCTT
Organism: Methanothrix sp.; assembly: GCA_035527135.1. GTDB lineage: Archaea > Halobacteriota > Methanosarcinia > Methanotrichales > Methanotrichaceae > Methanothrix. The sequence goes on from DATLBD010000139.1 coordinate 34,285, forward strand.
TGTCCTTGATCTTTTTGCCGTCCAGGACTCGATCATAAGGAATGTTAATGCTTCCCGGTATCGATCCTGCTTCATATTCTATGGCAGTTCTTGCGTCAATGACCTGGGGTGTGCCGCTGTGCACGAACTCATAAGTGGCCAGAAGATCAGCCTTTATGACCGGAGTATAGCTCTGAGAAGGTAAAGCCGCAGGCTCGCTTACTGTGGGCTGCAAAGCTGCCACCCAGTCATCAATGCCTCCGTCCAGCAGTTTGACATTCTCATGGCCCAGATACTTCATTATCCAGTAAACATAAGTTGCCGCCGAAGGTCCTCCACCGCAGGGCTGACATTCTCCATAAATGAGGACTGCATCATTTTGAGATATGCCTGCTTCTCCTAAAATCGCTGCCATCTCCGTTGCAGGCTTGAGAGCTGCCCCAGGACCGAGAAATTCGGTATAAGAGATGTTTATAGCTCCGGGAATATACTCCGTAGAGCTGGGGCTTATATCGAGAATTACCCCTGAATTATTTACACTCTCCAGGGGCACCAGCACAGAGGCAAAGCTATCGCTTCTCTTTGCATCTGCCTGGCTGCTCTGCAAAGCGCGGGACGCATCACTGTCTGAAGAGCTTTCTGCCTCTGTTACGGAAGCTATATTCAAATTTTCTTTATCGGATGATGCCTGGCTTTTATCTGCTTGCAAGGACGGATTATTCTGCCTGGAATGCTGGGGTGAAATCAAGCCATTGGTACTGGAGATCACCTCTGCTGTTGCATTCTCCTTGCCCAGGAACACTGCCCACTCATTATTCAGCACATCCTGTTGAGTTGTGGCCGATCCGCCTTTGCAGGCGGAGCATTCTCCATTGACGCTGGATATGGCACCCGCAATTATCGCCATCAAAAGCAGGATACTCATCACAATTCTCGATATCTTCATGCCTTTGCCTCGAGTCTATCAAGCCGCAGTATTAGTCGCATCAGCTATGCTTAGAGCTACCTGATTATGCAGATAATTCTCATAGGAGTACAGCTGGGCATCATAGCCCATTAGTTTCAGGGCAAACCAGACCACAGAAGCCTTCACACCGGTATTAGTGTATACTACCACCGGCTGGTTCTTGTCAAGGATGGCGAAGACTCGTTCTAGCATGGCTTCATCCCTGATTTTGCTATTGATGATGACACTCTCGTAGGGAATATTGATTGCACCGGGAATCGAGCCAGCGCCAAACTCTTGAATGGTCCTGGCATCCACGATTTGGGCCGAGCCGCTCAACACATAATTGTAATCTGCGGTAAAATTTGGATTGATTTGTGAGGTGTAGGTCTTAGCTGGCAAGATCGCCGTCTCTGTGGCAGTAGGCTTTCCAGCTATTGCCCAATCATTAACCGTTCCATCCAGCACCCTGACATTCTCCTGTCCTAAGGATCTCAGGATCCAATAGATAAAGGTCGCAGGGGCAGGTCCGCCTCCACAGGGCATGCATTCGCCATAGATGACCACCGGATCGTCGCGGGAAATTCCGGCGTCTCCCATTATCTCGGCCAGCTCAGCCTCCGATCGCACATAGGTGCCATTCAGAAAATCCGTATAAGGAATAGCAATTGATCCTTGGATGTGCTGCGTGGCGTTCTCGCTGATGTCCAGCATGACAGTGGCGCCGGATACCTCGTCAATAGGAACGAACATGCTCATGGCACTCGCGCTGCGCACGATGGGAGCGTTCTCATCCGCAGGTTTGCGGGGCTCGATCTTCTTAGCGGCCTGGCTTTCGGAGGCAATTTTCTCCGTCACATTTTCCTGCAGCGAATTGCTCTCTTCAGCAGCATTGGTTTCATTGAAGCCGGCTAAGGGTTGTTTCCAGACACCCACCCGGTTCTTCTGAGCCGTGCTCAGACCCGGCATGACCTCTGCCTTTCCTGCATTGGGATTTCCGATCTCATTGAGCTTTGCCGCTCCTGACCAGCCTGAATCGCCACTGCAAGCATCGCAAAATCTTTCGTTCCCGTATGCTGCATTTGCCAGTACCATCAGCGCCAATAGCGCTATGATGCTCGCTCCTGCTATACAGGACCACAAACATGTTCTGAATGCTGTCATTATCTCCCCTTTTAATACATTAGCAACTTATGAAATAAAACTATTAAGAGGTCCCGCCTCGTCGAGCGGTAACCTTGACTGTTCCCAAAGTCTCTTGTAGCTCATATCCCCGCGCATCTTTTGCGCTCAGGACAATATCATACCTTCCCGGTTCAAGCAGAGCCGTGGAGAAGGTTCCTTGATAAAAATCCCCGGATAAAACAAGCCTACTATATCCTTGCGCCTCAAATCCATTTTGATAAGCGCGAGCCGTTGCCTGCAAGAGATCGTACCTGGACTGCAGCTTTGCTTTTAAAGCAATGCTGTCGCCCACTCTTGCCTCCGTTGGGGTCAGCTCCTTGGCGAGGATGACAATCTGCTTGACCTGGTCGCCCATAATGGGATACTGATCTTTGGCGGTCTTGCTTACATTATAGGTCTCATCTCCAAAACCGTCCTTGCCAGGTACGTCTTGCCCGGGCCCTTGCATCTCATCCAGGCCCTGGTAGTCGCTCCAGAGGTTCCCGCCCTTGGGATATTCTGCGTTCCAGCTGTTTATTCCCCTATCGTCCGCTTGAATGACATTGTCGGCTATGCGATTGCCGTAGATTTTGTTTTCGCTCGACTCCAGGAATATTCCCGTCTGGCTATCGGAGATATTGTTGTAGATGATGATATTGCCATCCGAGCGACTTTGTATCTGCAGTCCATAG
>DATLBD010000140.1:0-11529 GCA_035527135.1 Methanothrix sp.
CAAAGAGCCGGTCCTATCTCGCCAGGCTCTGCGAGCAGGTGCCAGACGAGGAGGCGCTGTTACTGGCGGAAAAGGCCCAGGCCTCCCTGGACATAGCGGCTGCAAACACCAACGATGGCAAAAAAGCCGAGATCTTGGGCCTGAAAAGAATCATCGCCGGCATGAAGGAGGCTAGCAGCATTGGGCTTTTGGCAAACGAGCCCTTGAAGCAGACCCATGCTCTCACCAATGCCTCGGAATATCTCATGGGAGGAAGCCAAGGGTGGGTGCCAGAGGAGGCGGGCGGCTTTCTTTGCCAGGCACTGGAAAATATCAATGCCAGCATAGAGGTGCAGAGATCTAGAAGAGATCCGACCGAGAAGCTGCAGGCAGCAGCCGCAGCTTTGCGCCATGTAAAAACGCACTTCGATGCGGCAGAAGAAGATGAGAGAAAGAGAGCCGAAATTATGATTACCAGGGCGGCAGAAATCCTGGAAGGGGCGGCAGCAAATCTTAGCAGGCAATGTCAGGAGGAGCCGACCACCACAGGCAGCGGCTATCAGATCGCCTTTGCAGAGCAGAGAGCAGCCCTGCTTCTCATTGCCGGGGCATTGGCAAGCAATTCGCTATCTAAAATCGATGATAATAATAACTTACTGACCTGGGATGAGTCTCTGAATCTTTTGCCCATGACCGAAAAAGGAAAATCTTCTGTTCAAATCAAGATAAATGATCTACAGGCTGAGCCAAATCCCGAACCCATAACAAAAACGGACCTGCCTGTCCTGGAGATCTCAAAGGAGAGGGGCCGGGCAAGAGACATGATCTTAGCGGATGGCAGCCGTGAAGGGTCCGAGATCTTTGTCTCAGAGACCGCAAATCCTGATGATGGATGGCTGGTCCCAATCAAAGCCGAAGTGGCCTGCAAGAGTTCTGGTCAGCTATTCTTGCCAGATAATAGACACGCACCCGAAAGGCAGCTACGTAATGTAAAGAAGGAGATGCCTCTAATACAAGAGGACAGGCGGCAAGAGTCGCATAAAATGGCATTTCCAGGGGCGAACGAGGAGAGGGATGAAGAGCCGATAGATGTGCTTGGTGATCAGGGCGGCGACCAGGATTATGGTTTGGATCAGGAAGATCAGCTTCAAAAGGCTGGAATCGAGTATGCAGGCCCTGAATTTAGCGAAGCACCCACAGACCCCGAAATTGAGAAAGAGGCTCAAGAAAGCCTTTTCAGCAACTCGAAAGCTATATTCCTCCTCAAGGCACTGACGGCGCTCTTGGTGATGCTCCTGGCAATAGAGGCAATACTATACTTGATATAGGCCGCAAAGCATGTCTGCTTGGCAAGAATGAAGAGAAAGCAGCTTGAGATGGTGCTGGAGCGACTGGAAGGCTTTAGCCGGCCCTCTTTTCAAAGAGAACAGTATGCTACGCCCGCTTCTGTCGCTGCCCAGATGCTTTTCCTGGCGGCAATGCGCGGGGAACTGGGCACCGTTTGTGACCTGGGAAGCGGGACGGGCATGTTGGCCATAGGCGCGGCCCTGCTGGGTGCAAAGGCCATTGGTGTTGAGATCGATGGCGAGGCCTTAGCTGTAGCCAGGAGAAATGCAAAAAAGCTAAACGTGGATGTGGACTTCATCCGCGCTGATGTAAGCTCACTGGTTCTCAGGGGTATCGATACAGTGGTCATGAATCCGCCCTTTGGAGCCCAGAAGGCGAGCGCCGGAGATCGCGCCTTTCTATCCAAAGCACTTAAAATCGCCAAGACTGTCTACTCTCTACATAATCAGGGAAGCGAAGGTTTCATCAGAAGCTTTGTGAAACCCTGCACGGTGCAGGAGATCTATCGCATACCTTTTCCCTTAAAGAGATGCTTTGAGTTTCATAGCCAAGATGTCAAGGTCATTGAGGTTGAGCTATATAGAATAACTTGCCAGTAGTCATTAGAGATTCGAGGCGGCATTCTACACTCGGAATGCAGCGCAGGGATCATTGTGGGATGCTACGGCTTGGGAATGCCAGGCTTTAGATACTAGTAATTCTAGATGCTAGAGACGATACTGAATTTAATGCACTTATAGAGGAATCATAGAGGAATTATGATGGACGGCAGCTTTGTACTTCCTGGAGATGTGGTGGGATCGACCGAGGAGTTTGTTCCCGGAGACTGCACCTACGCCAGGGGAGGAATGATTTTCGCATCTACTGCGGGCCTGGTCAAAATCGATTCGAGAGCCAGATCCGCGAGTGTCATACCCAAGACTAATGCCCCGGTAAAGCTTTGTCAGGGCGATATCGTGGTGGGAGAGGTAATTGATCTCAAGGACAGCCTGGTGATAGTCTCGCTGGCCTTCAAGAAAGGACATGAGGACAGACCCATCTCAGATGAGGAGGCAACCATTCACATATCCAATGTGAGAAACTCCTATGTCAAAGACCTGCGTCAACTCTTCTCGCTCCGCGATATTCTCAAGGCCAAGATCATCGATGACAGGCAGATGAGGCTTTCTACGGGCGATGAGGATCTGGGCGTTATCAAGGCCTACTGCAACCGTTGTCTTGCGGGCCTGGTCAAGAAAGAGAATAAATTGGTCTGCCCCAATTGCGCCAATACCGAGTCACGCAAGACGAGTTCAGCCTACGGACTGGGAGTGGTTTGAATGAATTTGAAAATAGTCAAAAAAACTGAGAATCAGGCCATCATCGAGTTTGTGGGCGAAGGGCATACCATCTTGAACCTGCTAAGAACCGAACTTCTGACGGATGAAAGAGTGCTGATGGCCACCTATGACACAAAATTTGTCATCATGGACAACCCCGTCTTCCGCCTCACGACTTCCAACGTAGATCCCATAGTTGTTCTGAGAGAAGCTACGCAGCGCATTATCGGCCAGTGCGAGGAGTTTTCCAGACAATATGCCGAGGCTGTAAAGTAGCAGTAATAGTAATAGCAAAAGATCGCAAGGTAGTAGTAGACAGGCATTTGAGCCTGAAAAATCTCTTTTTCTATCCGGGCAATTGAGCATGCAGCAGGAATAAGAAAACAAGGGTGCTGCCTTGCTGCTCCTAATCAGCAAAAGCCATATGTCGAGCCGTCGAACTGGATGAAAGCCTGCCTATTTCGGCCTCCAGCTGGCCTCGACCGGCAGCAGTTAAAGGCGCTGCCCAAGGCTCCAAGCCCAGGCTCTGCTGCGGCAGCCTTTTTTCCGATCATGGTTCTTTAGTAGGTGTAATTGTCCACATGATAAGAAATACTATCCACGGTTGCCGATAAAAGCCGATTAAAGTGCTTGCTCGGCATTTGGTGGTGAATAGCGCAAGATGGCCATTGCCAGCTCCTTCATTCTAACTGGTTTGGTAATGAACTCGCAGGCTCCAGCGTTAAAACAGAGTTCTCGATATAGATTCGGAACACAATCTGTGACGACAATGATCTTCGGTCCCTGAGGCCAGCGCTTTGTGATAATCATAGATGCCTCGATTCCATCCATTATCGGCATCTGAACATCCATGAGCACCATGTCATAAGTCTGCTCTGTCACGGCATGAATAGCCTCCAAACCGTTAGCGGCCACATCAGCTCTGATGCCCATCTTCTTGAGCATTCGCGTAGCAATCTCTCGGCTGACCATGTCGTCATCAGCTACGAGAATATTTAAATTATTATTCACATATATTACTCCTGCTCAATTCCCATCCATCTTTGCCCCGTTTTTTCTCAAAGCGCTTAAGCAGAATTAGCCCACCCTTTAGATTCCGTTGGATGTGGATAACGCGGCTAAACAGCTTTATTTATCGCATAGCAAGATTGGTGTAACACTAGATAATAAATCTTTCTAAATTAGTAATATTAATAATAGGTTGCATATAGATGTGTGGGGTATAAAGATATCTTATAAACAGATGCGAACAAATAGGGCACAATTACTCTCTCAAACTCTCTCAAACCGGAAGGCTGCTTTAAGATATCTCTGGAAAAAGTTCCCAAGCACGCAATTTTTATTTTCGTTTTATCTGATTTTTCGGATTTTTCAGAAATACTTATATTCTCAGAAGACTTTGCAATTTCTATCATGGCGTGAGGAGCAATATTGACCACTAGAGGCGAGAATGAATCCTGCTGCAATCCAGGCGATGTAAGCAGTTGCAGAGTAGAATCGATAGTAACCATAGATGAGAGGGGACAGATGGTGCTACCCAAGGAGATCCGAGAGAGAGCAAAGATAAAGCCGGGTGACAAGCTGGCTGTGCTCAGCTTGGAGAAAAACGGCAAGATCTGCTGCCTCTCTTTAATCAAGGTGGAAGAGCTTGAAGAGATAGTCAAGTCCCGACTAGGACCGATAATAAACGAGGCTTTTAAAGAATAGGTAGGTGGGAGAGATGAAAGATCAAGAGCTAAAGAATGCAGTAAAAGAGAGCTATTCGCGTGTGGCAAAGAATGCTACTTCTTGCTGCTCGTCAGGCTGCTGCGGATCAGCCAAACCCCAGCAGATCAGCAAGAAGATCGGCTACACGCAGGAGCAGATGCAGGCCGTGCCCGAAGGATCGAATCTGGGTCTTGGCTGCGGCAACCCGATTGCGCTTGCGTCCTTAAAAGAGGGAGAGACGGTCCTGGATCTGGGATCTGGCGGCGGCTTTGACTGCTTTTTGGCATCGAAGATCGTGGGCCGAAAAGGCAAGGTCATCGGCGTCGATATGACAGAGGAGATGCTGGCGCGAGCAAGAGCCAATGCCGAAAAGGGAGGCTACGGCAATGTGGAGTTTAGATTGGGCGATATCGAGGCCTTGCCCGTCGAGGATAATTCTGTCGATATCATCATCTCCAACTGCGTCATCAACCTGGTGCCTAGTAAAGAGAAGGCCTTCCGGGAAGCCTTTAGAGTTCTAAGGCCCGGGGGCAGATTGATGGTTTCTGATATCGTCCTTAAGAAGAAGCTGCCCGATTTTATCAAGCAATCGATTGAGGCTTACGTAGGATGTGTGGCTGGAGCCCTCCGCAAGGATAAATATCTGGATGCCATAAAGTCGGCGGGATTTGAGGATGTCCGCGTGATCGAGGAATCAGACTTCCCATTGGACTGCATGACCAACGATCCAACCGGCCAGGCGATTTTAAAGAGCCTGCAAGGATCTGCCGAAGAGATCAAAAAAGTTGAGGGGTCCATATCCAGCGTAAAGGTCAGCGGCTTCAAGCCTTCGCAAACATTCATTAATTGACAACGCAAATGAAGGATTCGATTGATGATTGAAATAGACGGCTCCTTTGGAGAAGGCGGCGGCCAGATTGTGCGTACAGCCGTGGCCCTCTCTGCAGTTACAGGAAAGAGCGTGCACATCACCAAGATCCGGCAGGGTCGGCCCAAGCCCGGCCTGGCTGCTCAGCATGCAAGGGCCATAACGGCATTAGCTGGTATTTGTGATGCCAGAACATCGGGAGTTGAACCTGGGTCTTCCGAGATCGCTTTTACGCCGGGAGATATTCGGGGCGGCAGGCACAGGGTGGAGATTGGAACTGCCGGGAGCGTAACCCTGCTCATGCAGTGCCTCCTGCCGGCCCTGCTCCGGGCTGATGTGCCTTCTTCTTTGCAGATTCAAGGGGGCACGGATGTACAGTGGGCTCCCACTGTTGACTATTTCAAAAATGTCTTTCTGCCCGCCCTCTCCTCTTTCGGGGCAAAGGTGAGCCTGGAGGTTTTACAGAGAGGATACTATCCGCGGGGGCAGGGAGAGGTGCTCTTGCATGTCGAGCCGGTAAGGCTGAAGGCCGGTCACCAGGAAGGTCGAGCTTATGAGACGGGGCAGAGCACGCAGAGCATAGTGCAGGGAGTGTCTCATTGCTCCAACCTGCCCGAGCATGTTGCTGCCAGGCAGGCCGACTCGGCGGCACAGGCGCTACAACAGGAGGGCTTTTCTGCCCGGATAACGCAGCAGGTCCTGCGTCTATCCTCCATGGGTAGCGGCATCACTCTCTGGTCCGGCTGCAAGGGGGCAAGCTCTCTTGGCAAGAGGGGCCTTCCGGCAGAAAAAGTGGGCAGAAGAGCGGCAGAAGAGCTGATTATGGAGCTGAAATCCAGGGCAACGGCGGATGTGCACCTGGCCGACCAGCTCATTCCCTATCTGGCTTTAGCGGGCGGAAGCTACACGGTGCGGGAGATATCTCTGCATGCCAAGACCAACATCTGGACGGCCGGGCATTTCTTGGATGCGAGAATTGAGACTAAAGAGGAGAAAGGGATCTTTCGGATCGAGAGCGTCCTGCAAGATTGAACAACGCGGGATGAGCATTGTTGGGCTTAGTCCGGGCACGTAGCCCAAAGCCAATTCATAGACTTGCCGATTAATCTCTGAGGTCGGTTTCATCTAAACCCCGTATCTCTTCAAGTATCCCTCAATATACTTCCCTATCTTCTCGCCCCGGTAAATGCCCGCATGCCCTTCGCAGAGCACATCCGCCTTCAAATCGAGCAGCTTTCTCATAGACTTTCTCCACTCCCGCAGGTCCGAGCCCCAGGCATCCGAGAATGGCCCATGAATGTCCTGGCCGAATAAAACCCGTCCATCCTTGGTATCAATGTAAACGGAGATGCTGCCGGGCGTGTGACCTGGTGTGTGCAAGAAATTAAACTGCAAATCACCAAGGATCAGCTTTTCCGCCTCGCCCTTCAGAAGCGTGTCCACTTTAACCGGTTTGTAGTCCACACCGTACATGCTGGCCGCAGTAAGCTCGTTATTCTCTCCCTCAATTCCCGCCCGGTCCAGCTCGTGGGCGATGATCTTGGGGCCATACCGCTCCTTCCAGGCGAAAAGGCCCCCGATGTGATCGATATGGCAGTGGGTGGCAATTATGTGCCAGACCTGGGCCGGCTGCCATCCCAGCGACCGGATATTGTCCTCGATTCTGCTCATCCCATAGCCGACTCCGGCATCGATCAGCACCAGCTCGGACCCCGCATCCACCAGATAGACGAATGCGTCTTCTGGCGCAGAGAGGCCCGATCCTCCTACGACATAAACGCGATCACAAACGGTCTTTGCCTTGCTCATTGCACTTCCTCTTGTCTTGGTCTTAACTGAAATACTATTTTGCCTTTATTTATCTTCTCTTTTCATCTGGTGCCTGCAGGATATTTCCTGGATGTTGCAGCAATTTCTGGAAGAGAAGTGGCTCTTTTGCATCGAGAGCATCTTATCGATTTTTAATCAAATTTTTGAATTCAAAATTTTGCACTATATTTAGTAAAATTATAAATATAAAAAATAGAACCCCGCCCCCCCCTTTTCACTCATCTCTCTTCCAAAGGCTGTAAAACTCCAAGTTCTTGACCGCTATCTCTCTTCTGCCGATTGGCCCGTCTGCTTGATCTCTGCATCAATAGCAACCATAACCTGAGCGAATTCCTCTTTCAGTCTTTGCGCCTTCTCTTTTGCTCCCTCCAATGAATTGGACCGCCCCATCAGCTCCAGCTCCTTGGCAAAGGCCGAAAGGCGCATCGCACCTATGTAAGCGCTGCTGGACTTCAGGCTATGGGCAGCTATCTGCAGCCCCTTGGCATCCCCGTGTTCCGCGGACTGCATAATGGCATTTACCTTCTCAGGTGAGTGCTTGATGAAAAGACCGCCCACCTCGGCAATGATATCGGGATCGCCCTCATCTTGCAGCTCACGGAGGCTGGCCAGCGCCGACCGATCGATCACATCGCAGGAAACCTCTCCTCCTTCCTTCATTTAAAACCCTCCTTGCCGGCAGCCGTGATTTTAGAAGAGCTGCTGGACAGGTCTCATACTTGTTTAGTACTATTTATTCTTAACTTTCGTCCATTTTTTCCAGCCAGATTTTGTCAAATGACATCATAGCCTTCCAGGTAATATATGAAAATATATGAAACTATCATATTAAATTTAATAATTGTTCGCCGTAATATATTTTATCTTATTTTTCGTCATCTTTGCATTGCGATTATGGCAGACGGAACATTTGCAGGAACCGAGATCCATAGCTTCGCTCCCTAATAGATCGTCCATCAATCACTTCGATAAATCCGGCCACATCAAATAAATCAATAAATTTCAAATCTATTTGACCTCACTTCTGCAATTTTGCCTCATATCACCTTGCAGCAGTGAACACTTTCTCAGAGCGCTGGCAAGCTCTTCCAGGCGCACGGGCTTGCTGATGTAGTCATCCATTCCAGCCTCGATGCATCTCTTCCGATCTCCCTCTAGAGCATGCGCAGTTACAGCAATTATATGAGGCAATCCACTCATCCAGCGTTCGCGAATGGCCTTTGCCGCTTCAAAGCCGTCCATCTCCGGCATTTGCACATCCATAAGGACCACGTCATAATTCTGGCGTTCCAAAGCCTGCAAGACCTCCATGCCGTTGGCTGCCACATCTGCTCTAATCCCTAGCTTTCTGAGCATGAGCAGGGCAACTTTCTGATTTACCAGATTATCCTCTGCTACCAATAACTTCAATTGGGCAGGAATATTATGCTGCAAATCAACTGCAGGATGTATCTTTTTCATCTCGGCACATTGCTCTGGCGTCGCGGCATCGGCCAGAATTGTGAAGCAAAATGTGCTTCCCTTGCGAATTTCGCTTTGCGCCCAAATGATCCCGCCCATAAGCTGCACCAGCTTTTTGCTGATGGCAAGGCCTAAACCCGTTCCACCATATTTGCGGGTCGTAGACATATCCACCTGGCTAAAAGACTGGAAGAGGCTGCTCATGCGATCTTGAGGAATGCCAATCCCCGTATCTTTGACCGAGAAGAGCAGCTCGATCTTTCCATTCTCCTGGTAGCCGCCCGTGACGTGTACAGATACCTCACCACTGTCTGTAAACTTGACCGCGTTGCCAAGGAGGTTAATTAAGACCTGGGAAATGGCGGTAGCATCTCCCTGCATCCTCTTCGGAATGGAGTCATCAATATGATAATAAAAGGTGAGATTCTTTTCCGCAACAATGGGCATCAACAAGTCCATGGCCTCTTCAATGCATTTGCGCAGTTCGAAGGGCTGTTTTTCTATCTCTCTTTTGCCTTCTTCGATCTTGGAAAAGTCCAGGATATTGTTGATAACTGATATGAGTACATCGCCACTGCTACGCACCGTCTCCAGGCAGTCTCTTTGATCCGGCTCCGGTAGAATGGGAGTATCGAGAAGTATTCCCGTCATGCCAATGATGGCATTGAGGGGAGTTCTGATCTCGTGGCTCATGTTAGCTAAAAATTCGGATTTGGCGCGAGCAGCGGCTTCAGCATCATCTTTGGCCTTGCGCAGAGCCTCTTGTGCTTTTTTGCTATCGGTAATATCCCGCACCAGTACGAGAAATGTATCTTCTCCGCTGGGGTTGATGCGTGCTTCAAAGAAGGACATCTTGCCGTTTACGGAGAGCTCATACTCGAAGATCTGCATCTGGCTGGTTTTTTTTGCCTGATGGACATGATGAAAAGCTTGCTCGGCCAGACTCTCCGGAAAAAGGTCCTGTATCCTCTTGCCCAGGAATGATTGCGACGGCATATACAGCAACGAAGTCTCCGGAGCACTATAGTCCAAAAATGTGCCATCCTCGGCGATCAGGAACATTATATCAGGAATTGCGTCCAGAAGAGATCTATTCTTAGCCTCGCTTTTTTTTAGCTCCATTTGAGTCCTCATGCGCTCTGTGATATTGCGCATGGATTCAATGGCACCGGTTACATTGCCTTCAGCATCATAAAGTGCGGTCGCACTCCCCTGCAAAAAGACCTCGCCTCCCCTCATGTTAGACATAAAGGCCTCCCCAAAGAGACTGCCGTCTTCTAGTTTCATCAGATTGTTGTAAAGCTCATCTGGATTCCATTCTTTCCTGCCCCACTCGTTATAATCATCTGCCGATTCTTCATTATATTCAAGCACGAGGTCTGCAAGCATCAGCCGGCGTTTGCCATAAAAAGGAAGAGCATACGCATGGTGGCCTTTCCCCAGCATCTCTTTGGCTTTAATACCGGTCATAGCCTCAATAGCTCGATTCCAGGCTATAACCGTGCCCTGCCTGTCGATAACGAAGGTGGCGTCAGGCAGGAAATTGATGATATCCGCCAGGCGGCGTTCGGAGTCTCTTAGCGCGTCTTCTGCCTCTTTTCTCTCAGTTATGTCTCGTATGGATTCGATAGCTCCAATTATTACACCCTCGTCATCCCGAAGAGGGGATGCTGTAGCCCATATGTAGGTTCTCCGGCCTGCCAGAGAAAAAGGTACCTCCGATTCGGCATAGAGCGTATCACCTTTCTTTTCCACATAACGGTATTGAGACCGTGTATCTGGATTGTCGCAATATATCAGATCGACCAGAATCTGCCTCGTCTCTCCATAAAAGGGAACTGCATATGCATAGTCACCCTTGCCTATTATCTCCTGTTTTTTTATGCCTGTCATTTCCTCTATAGCCCGGTTCCAGGCAATCACTTTCCGGTTTTTGTCTATGACGAAAGTGGCATCAGGTAGAAAGTCAATTATGTCCATAAGCTGGCGGCGGGTGAGATTCGGCATATCATCGCAGGCAAAGCTATCTTTTACCTCTTCGCAAATGAACTGATTTGCCCCGTTTTCCTGCTGCACGGCTACAAATTTTATGGTCTTTTTCGTTCCATCCTTGCAGGTGACGGCAAAGGTGCGGCACCTCTTGGCTCCAGCTCCAATTTCATTTTTGTCTTTGATCCAGGCTGCTATGGCAGCACTTCGATAATCCGGATCTGGAAAGGCTCTCTTGAACCATTCTCTTCCACAGGAGATCTCCTCCGGATGATAGCCGAACAGCTCTATGAATTTAGGATTTATGCTGCTGAAGGTCCCATCTTTTTCAATAATTGCAATGGCTAAAGGAGCGTTCTCGATGATGCTGGTGATGTTTCTGCTCCTATCCTCTAGCTCTTCCAGGCCAACTTTAAGGCGCTCTATTGTTTCTGAAACGGTCTGACAAGTCGGGCCGGTCTCGGCGATTTTGCGGCTCAGCTCCTCTAGTGTGAGTCCGATCTCATCTATCTTATCACTAAAGTAGCTGCCCATAGCCAAGTCACCAAGTTAAGAAACTATCATAAGCATTCTCATATAAGCATTCTCATTAATATTCATTTCGATGTGCATAATATTAGCAGAAATATTTGTGAGAACGTTCTGTTTCCATATTACAAGTCGATCTCTCGACATCAATTGGCAGTAGATGCAGGAAAAATATTTTCTGTTCGTGTCTATTGCTAATCCAAAAAAACCACAATGCTATTATAATTAAGTTATCATATTGTCATATTTATCATAATTATTGGATCGTCTGGATTTCTACAGCTATAGCTCTTGAAGCCTCCGAATTCTCTTCACGAATGATGTACCATTGTCTATTTTGCAATTTATTATATTATTTCTCTTTGTTTATTCCCAGTTTGGACTCGATAGATATTTCTTTATCTAGACGATAATCGATATGAACAGAGGTTATTACTCTCTGCACACCCATCTCGGCCAGCTTTTTATTTGCTTTCTCGATAACCCCAAAGAGCTGCTCAA
>DATLBD010000141.1:0-61803 GCA_035527135.1 Methanothrix sp.
ATGGGCGACGCCGATGACATTGCTCAATGGATGAAGTCTGTCGAACATTGGCAGAGATTCCAGAAAAAGGAAGTATTCGCGGTGCTGCTCGATCATCTGGTCTATGGCAGAAGGACTGACTGATCATATCTGGACTATCAAGGAGCTAATGGCATTCAAGATATCAATTCAATGATGTGCGTACACGACCCATTTTTTCATATCTTTTTCAAATCCATCATGATTCGGGATTTCTTTTGCGCATAACTTTTTCTCTTCTCCACCACCTCCAGTGCTCTTCCCCATCCCCATAAATCGATTCCTGGATTTTGGTCCAAACTCAAAATGCCAAGCCCAGGGGGGCGATCAAGCGGTCTGGTGAGCTTGATGGCTATTCAGATTAAATGCCTCAATTGCTGAGATGCTCAGAGAGTTTTTATAGTCAAATGACGAATATTAGATCATATTAGATCGTTGAAAACGCGAATGATGGCAAAAAGATTTGGAGGCATAAATTGATGAAGAGACTCATGATCATTTCCCTGCTGCTCATAATCATCTTTTCAGTGTATCCATCTCCAGGGCAGCCTGTGAATGATTCTAGCAACGAGACGGCTTTGCAAGAGGCATCGGCTGCGCTCTCTAATGAAAGCGAACCCACCCCCGTTCCCAGCCTGAGCTACATCTGGTCGGTATCGGGAATTGAGAGTGACCAGGTGACAATGGTACTAAGCCAGGATGGTAGCGACCTCTACGGCCAGGCTAAATTCGAACCTGATAGCGGCCAGGCCTGGAATGCCATCGTCATCGGTTCTGTAGAGAGAGAAAAGGTCTACCTGGTACTGACCGCCCTCAAGGACACAGTGCAATTTTCCAGTCGGCTGACGGGGACTTATGATGCTGCCAGCGGGTTGATCCGGGGCGACATTTTGCAGGTGAGCAATGGAAATATCTCTTTGCGATCGGAATTCCAAGCCATGTGGATCAATCCCGACATCTCCAGCTACGCTGCTGCACAAGTAGCACTGCCCAGGACTGAAGAATCGGCCTTCGGCCAGGAGACAAATGCCACCGTGCAGAAGGCAAAAGAGAGCTTAGAGCTCGAATCCAGCCAGAAATCCAGGTACTATGATGTGCGCCAGGATGCCGACAGGATCTTGACTGGGGTAGGAGATATTAGCCAGATACCGATAGGAATGAGCGGATTGTAGAATAGGATCTTCGCTGTGTCATTTGGGTGCATTCGCAGATCGCGGCTTGTGCTCTTTGTGAACCTCGTGAGAAAGCTCACAAAGCACGCACAAAGACGATCGTGAAATCTAGACCAACGCAATCTGATCCCGACAAGCGCAGGAGAGCGAACGAGACATTACAATAATCCGTATCGAAATTTCTCCTTACCAGGGCCTTTTGATAGGAAGGATTGATCTGAGTGGCTCTCTTGTATGCCTGGACGGCTGTGTAGTAGTATCCCTTAATGTCATAAATTACGCCCATGTTGTACCAGGCCTCAGCATAAGACTCATTGATCGTTACTGCATTCTTAAAAGACTGCAGCGCCTCGTCGTACCTTCCTAAGATACCCTCGTCAATTCCTTTGTTGTTCCAGGCCTCGAAATCATTTGGATCCAGCTCGAGAGCCTTATTGTAGGCCTCCAGGGATTCATTGTATTTTTCCTGATTGCAAAGATCAAAACCCTTCATAAACCAATTGATAGTGGTTTCATTTTCTCCAGCACAGGCTGGAGCCGTGAAAGCCCAAATCAGCGCTAAAGTAACCAGCACTAAGGAGACATATCGCGATCTGCAATTCGTTTTTCTTCCCTCCACGTCAGCCTACTCATTCACCAGTAAAGATAAAGCTTCTGCATATTTATCTCATGCTTCATGTCTTGCCATAGGATTCTATGATCTCGGCGAATGCCTGCAAAACCTTCTCCAGCTCCACCCTTGTCAGCCCGAAGGTGGAGAGCTTGAACTGGCGGGTCAGGCCCGGCTTGATGCCGCTGATGCCGCGCTCCTTCAGATCCCTGTACAGGAAATAGCGCCCTTTCTTTGCCTTCTGGGATATCTGATAGAGGTTTTCCGCCAAAAAGAACATCAGATCGTGGTTATGGGGCCGGTCCCCCTGCAGGCTCATGCCCAGCTTCTCCATTTCGGCAGAAAACCAGCGTGCATTTTCCACTTCCTCTGGCCAGTGGCGCACACGCTCCACTACCGCCGGGAAAGAGGCCATCAGTGTCAAGAGAGGAGCGCCGCGCACGGTGCAGCCTAAAAGCTCAACCTCTTTGTTCTTCTTGGTGGAGGAGAGCCTGAACATGAGTTTCGCATACTCCTCTGAGCCTCCCAGGACGCCCACGGGCCCGGAAGCCGCCATGGATTTGTGACCGCTGCCTACGATTATGTCCGCCCCCAGCTCTCGTGCATTCACTGGCATTCGGCCGACGGAGTAAGCGCCGTTTAAGAGCAGGGGCACGTTGTAGTCATGGCAGGCATCTGCTATGGCCCTTGCATCGGGAAGGTTTCCGTAATTTCCGTCCGGATAGGTCAGGACGGCCATGCTCACATTCCCCTTCTGCTCATAAGCCCGCTCGATGGCCTGTATGTAGCCTTCTGCAGAAATAGCATAATCGGGCTCTTTGCTGGAGGGCACATACTCGATCTTCAGGCCCGCCCTCTCTGCCGCTAAAACTGTGGTGTAATGAGCATTACCGTCTACCACGACCCAGTCGCCCTTCTCGCAAAGAGCATGCATGGCTGCAAACTTTCCCTCGCGTGCGCCATGGGTGATGCGCACCTCATCCGTGCCCAGGAATTCGGGGAGAGCGCCATGCACGAACTCTTCCACAGGGGGAGTCTTGATGCGATCCAGCATCCCGGCGCAAAAGTCGCAGACCGAGTAGCCGTCTCCCCATTCCACCAAAGCAGCACGCGCCTGTGGCGTCAGAATCCCGCCCCGCTGCAGGGGATCTATATTGATCTCTGCGATATTCCTCTTCAGGTTGCAAAACTTCTCAAGATTATCCAGCATTAAATCCTCTCCTGTCCTTCTCGAAGTATAATCCTTTGCCAGCTTTATGCAAAAAGTGATATATTTTCCAGTCGTTTCCAGGCTAATGGCTTTAGTCATAGGTCACCGGGCAGCAGCTGCCCTGGCACCAGAAAACACCCTGGCGGGCATCAAGGCTGCCGCTTTGTGCAGGGCCGACTATGTGGAGCTGGATGTGAGGCTCTCTCGCGACGGCGAACTGGTCTTGATGCATGATGAGCGAGTGGAAAGAACCACCAATGGCAAAGGCTTGGTTGAAGATCTCAGCCTGGAGGAGCTAAGAGCTCTGGGGGTGAAAGGTCGCAATGGCCAGTGCATGGAAAGCCAGAGGATTGCTACGCTAAAAGAAGCCCTTTCTCTGACCGAAGAGCTTGGCCTGGGCCTGGTGGTGGAGATGAAGGAAGAGGGGCTGGAAGGGCTGGTGGCCGAAGCTCTTTCGGGTAAAAACTGCATTGTGACCTCCTTTTACCATAGCAGCCTGCGCGAATTATCGGACATTTCGAACCTAAAGACGGGCATCATCATCTCATCTCTGCCCATAAATCCAGTGCAGCTGGCCCTTTGGGCAGGAGCTGCGGCTATTTTTCCGAAGCGAGTCAATGCCAGGCTCTTCAAAGAAGCCCATCAACAGGGGATAGAGGTCTTTCCCTGGACCGTCAACAGCAAAGAGGAAGCAAGCTGGCTCTTACGGTTAGGGGCCGACGGACTGGTAACCGATGACCCGTGCCTGATCCGTGAGGCAGCCGACCAGCCAGTGCAGGCTACTGGCAAAGAGAATTGCCAGTATTATCCCTGCCACCACTTCCCTGATCAGGACTGCACTCACTGCTTTTGCCCATTATACCCTTGCAAGGATGAAGAGCTTGGCAAGTTCGTGAGAACAAAAAAGGGAAAGAGGTTTTGGAGCTGCATCAACTGCCAGTTGGTGCACCGCCCCCGCGTGGCCGCATATCTGGAAAAGCACCCGCAAGCAACCACAACCGAGCTGAAGGCCTTGCAAGACTGAAAAATGAAAATGTTTCAGAATTGTTACCCATTGCCAACTATCCATTGCCTCGAAAAAGGCCTTTACCGACGGAAAGCTTTATGGATACCTGAAGGATAATGCAAACCCTATGAGACATATTATACTTGTGCTAATTGCTCTGGTGGCTCTCGGTGGGCTGTTGCCTACTATTATAGCCGCACCTGTAGCACCAGTTTTATTAGATAACCCCGCCGCTATGCCAGAACCAGCTGAAACCTCCCTGTTGACCACACCTTCTATGGCCGCCTTCCTCAATGATAGCTGGACGCCAAGCACATTCGTAGCTCCACTGGCAAGCCAGGCGACAGGGGTGTTGAAGAACATGACCCGCAATAACACCACCCAAGAAAGCTCTACCTATGCCATTTACGATTTCCTGAATGACAATTACACTTCACCCGCTCCCGCGTCTCCCATCTATACAGCCAGCGCAGCCGGAAAGGATAAGAAAATAGCCTGGACCGGCGAGAGCATCTATCAGTTCTTGAATGATGCATGGACTCCTTCCACACCTGTCGAGACATACGAGCAGTCTCCATTCAAGATGCACGAGATGAACTAATATCAATTAGATTCGCATGACAGGTGCTCTTTTGGGTCACCTGTCAGACGAAAATTTATCTTTTTTAAAAGCTTGCCGGCCAGCTCAATGTTATTACCTCTTCGGAATGGCTTTCGGCAAAATGTTGAGAGACGGTTGAAGAAGGTGGTTGAGGATATTAGTGCTCATTTGAAGATCTTTGCTCTCACGCCTTTTTGCCTGTATACCTCTTGAGATAGAGGCTCACCACATCATAGGGAATGGTATACTTCTCCAGCCTGAGATGATTGGCCAGGGCCTCAGCTTCTTTGCCATAAGAGCCGGCGACCTTTTCTGCGTACTTTATGCCTTCAGCAGTGAGCATGTATTCGTATCGCTGCAGCCACTGACAATTCCGCTCATAGTGTCGCTCGTCCTGATAGATCATGCCGCTGGCCACAAGGATCTGAATATCTTCGAAGAGCCTCTCGCTGTAGGGAAAGCCATAGTCAGTGTGAAAGGTGTAGTCAAAAAGGCTAGAGAGGCCAGTTGCCCCCAGATCCTTTATCCTGGCCACGGTCCGGTAGAGCCAGGTTATGTTTCTGATCCGAGGAACGAGGATCTTCTGGCCGTAAGTCTCGGACAGCATCTGGTGCAGGGTATAAAACAGCAACAGCATCCCGTCGATGGGAAGGTAGCTCTCAGAGCGAATAAAGGTGAGTATTCTCTCAGCCTGCTCTCGCACCTCTTGCAGTGATATCTCCGGCCTATCGTCCGAGAAGAAAGAGATAGCGATCTGGCGGGTCAAAGACTTGACAAGACCCGACGCCAAGGCTGACTCGTCATAAAGAAATCCATTCGCCTCTGTTCTCATGGATCGCGGCACTCCGCTGCCCACTGTTACATCCACCAATGCCCCGTATTTTTTGCTGAGGGCGTCCTCGAAGAGCTTTCTCATGCGTCCGTGGCGGGAGATCGTGGAGAGAGCCATTCTGATATCAGGCGACAGAGACCTGTGGTCGAACCTGGCCACCAGGGGAAAAACTCTTCCGTATTTAATGCGCGCAAGGAGATCTCGAGAGGTGCTGTCACCCTTCTGCCAGATGAAATCCAGAAGGTCGGGATCCGTATATTCTTGGAAGAATAGAACAATTCTGCTCCTAGCCTCATCCGCATCCATCTTGCTCAGGACACGCTCCAATGAGGCCAGCAGCATGGCCCTGATGGACTGGACGGCTGGATGGTAGATGAGTGCATTGTAGTGATGAGCACGGGCAATGAGCATCGACTCAGCCGCGGTCTGGGACATCTCGGCCCGATAGTCGCCCTGCCCCGCCAGCACAATGCGGCCACCGTTAATGGTGAGGGCCTGCAGAATCTGATCAGTATCGACCAGCCCTAAAGAGACGCCCGAGTGGTGCGAATCACGCAGAAGAAAGTCAATTCTGTCCGCATCCAAATCACCCACGATAATCTGGCCCAGGGGCGGCCTGTCTCCTAAAGCTATGTCCGCGACCTGGTTGAACAATTCGTCCGCATTACCAAAATCCCTTTCCGCGACCTGTAAGGCCTCTTCTCCGAAGGTGTGGGCCTCTATGATTTGACGGGTGAACTGTTCATGTCTGAAAACGCGCCTGCCTGCCAGGGTGGGCTGTATGTCCGGGTTTCGGCTGAGAACGCCCTCCACGGCATGAGAGAGTGCCGAATGCCCCAGATCGTGCAAAAGCCCGGCCAGTCGCACTTTTCGAATCTCTTCCCCAGAAAGGCCCAAGTGCTCGGCCATCCGCCCGGCCATGTACATGGTTCCTATGGAATGCTCGAGCCTGCTATGGCTCGCACCGGGATAGACCGTCTCCACCAGACCCAGCTGCTTAATCCCCTTCAGTCGCTGCACCGGCTGGGACTGGATGAGACGGCCTTCCAGTTCATCTATCTGGATAGCCCCATGAACGGGGTCGCGAAGAGTGCCAGGCATGCTTACTAAAAGATGACCTGATTAAAAATCCTGCCGGCAATAAAGAGGGGCTTTGCCCCTCCAGTACCGGAATTACTGCAATTGATGCTATTGATGCAATTTTAAGATGGCCTATTTTGAGGCCAGCTTCAATATAGCTGCTGCCAGGTCGCCTTTTGCCTCCTGCAGGGCAGCTTTTGCATCTGCCAAATTCGCGCCCGTTTGAGCTGCTACCAGCTGCACGTCCGAGTCCGGGATCTCAATCTGGGGCTCTTCTGCAGTCTCCTGGTCCGCGCTGGATACGGCGCGCTCAGTTGCATCGCCTGATATCTGATAGCTTCGCTGGCCGTGGGCATCCATAATCGCGACAGAGGCGTTCACTATAACAATCTCCCTGTCGGGCATGCGAATTATGACCTCAGAAACGTTATCAAGCTCTTCGATATCTATGCCCATGTTCTTTAGCATGCCCTTCATCTTCTTGGGGCTCATGCCGCCCCTTCCGCCTAGTCCTCCGAGTCCTGGAAACATATAATCACCATTTTTCTGGAGGTGATTTATTGTTAGTAAAGATATCTGTCATTATCGTCCCTGGCTAAACAAGTGCAAAGCAGGCGGGCGGTACTTTCTTGGCTATTATTGAGAAACTGGGCTTCTCAACTTAAAGAGATGGGCTGCCCTAAATGAAGCTGAGCCAGGAAGCCAGGAGGCTGTCTTCGAGGTAATATTTACTCGTCCCCCATTCCTATGATTAATAACAATAATAATCTATTTAATATTTGAAAGATGGAAAGATTCATATTTCAATCTTTCATTGAGCAGGATTCGGAGGAATTTAGTGAAAACTTCAAGCTTTTTGGCAATAGCTCTTTTGCTATCTGTCCTAACAGCAATTGCATGTGCATCAGAGGAAAAAAGCGGCATTACAGGCGAGCAGGCCCTGCAAAATCTCATGGAAGGAAATGCTCGATATGCTTCAGGCAATGCCAGCCATCCCGATCAATCCGTGGAACGTCGCTCTGAGCTGATCGCCGGCCAGCATCCCTTTGCCGTCATCGTTGGATGCTCCGATTCCAGAGTTCCCCCGGAAGTGATCTTCGATCAGGGTCTAGGAGATATCTTTGTGATCAGGACTGCAGGCCAGGTTCTGGATGATGTGGCCATAGGCAGCATCGAGTACGCCGTCGAGCATCTGGCCGTGCCATTGGTGGTAGTCCTTGGCCACGACAGCTGCGGTGCTGTCACGGCTGCCGTTATGGGTGGCGAAGCGGAAGGCCATTTGGACAGCATTGTCAATTTCATAGAGCCCGCGGTGGATGATGCCAGGGAAATGGGAAACGCTAGCGATCTGCTCAACAATTCCATCGATAATAATGTCTACAACATTGTGGATGAGCTGAAGGACTCCCAGCCGATCTTATCGGAAAAAGTCGAGAATGGCGAGCTGTTGATTGTGGGAGCACGCTACCATCTGGATTCAGGGGAAGTGGAGACTTTCGAGTAAATAATCTTGAAATGGGGCGCTCTTGGGATCGTTTAGAATCGCCAACGTGCCCTTCATTTTTATTGTTCAAACTGAGATCTCCTGAGAGACGATAGTGTTTAGCAGCGCGATGATTAGCTTTTTAACTGATTCCTTGTCGTCGAAATTTATCTTATCCGGATCAATGTTGATCATGCTCTCTTTAATAATAATAGATATTATTTAATATATTGAGTGATTAATTAATTATATTTTCTAGTCTATTCCAGATTTGATAATATATATCCTTCGGTGAGTTCGTGAGCTGAAGAAATCAAATGAAAAAATGGTTACTGCTTAGGCCGGAGTCTTGGTTATGATATATAAACGATTTTCCCCTAAATGCCATGAGGATAGCGTTTAAATTCTCTAACAGATAACCCTTGGCAATTACCACAATCTATCTGAATTGTTGAGGTGATGCATATAACCAGCAAGTCGTGGCTAATAATAGTGGCATTGGCTCTGATCGTAGGAGCTTTGTTATTTTTCGAGAGTCCCCCCTCATCTATATCCACAGAGAGCAATAAGGCGACAGGCATTCCGGAGGACTATTACTTTAGCTTGAAGGCCGCCGACATAGATAGCCCTATTGAACTGGTCCGCTTTGCAGCCAGCATCAAGCCGGATGCAAGCGGCATGGATATCCCAAAAAGAGTTGCTTACTACCAATGGTATCTGAAGAATCGGGGCTTTAATGTGAGCTTTGCCTACAACGACAATTTCCGAAATCAGGGCGATGAACACGTCTGGCTCTTAGTGAAAAATTTGCAGGGTGAAAGCATGTATGTGGATCCCAGCTCAGACCGAATGAAAGCCGATTCCATATGTCCCACAACACCCGAATACAAGGCCTATCAAAAAACGTTTAAGGACATCAGTGAGCTATGCAGCCACACAGGAGGCTTAGAAAAATACGCCTGGTGGAAGACTGGCCGCGGCAAGGAGCTATTTGATAGCAGCATTATGCTGCTGAAAAAGGAGCAGCTTTAAGCCGGCCATCCCACTGAGCCCAGACGATAGCGGATGATAAGGTTTTAACTGGCCATCCTCTTTGATATGAAAATGCCCTTTATACCGGGAGCATTTTCATCCTCATGGATGTCCAAACGGACATGAGCGTTTCTTTTCTTTCAGTCTCTTTGT
Source organism: Methanothrix sp. (assembly GCA_035527135.1). Classification (GTDB taxonomy): domain Archaea; phylum Halobacteriota; class Methanosarcinia; order Methanotrichales; family Methanotrichaceae; genus Methanothrix. The sequence continues at coordinate 9,198 of DATLBD010000141.1, forward strand.
GCTGCTCGGGCCGCCAGCCGGGCTACTCTCACCGGCTCTGGTACCCGGCCGTCTCGCGTGAATTTGTTGAGCAGGACTCTTGCCTCCTCGGGCGAGGCTCCCAGGGCCCGGACGAAGACCTCATAGCCCGTCTTGAGTCGGACAGGCTGGCGCGCTCCCAGGCCCTGGTAGCGATGAAGCTTCTCCTCCGGGCTTGAGAAATACTCTCGAATATATTTTTCTAGGCCAGGCGATTCTTCGTAGGTCAGACAAATCAAAGGCCTTTTCGTTTTTTCGAAGACCTCCTGCAGGTCGATGATGTTAAACCAGCTTATGACTGCGCCGCTTAAAATCAGGGCATTCACATCAGCCCGGTCAAGTTGCCGGTAAAGGCTGAGCACGGCCTCTGTTGCATCATCACCGCCCACGGTGGCATGGGCATAGGTCAGTCCGTCCACGCGCAGGTCGGCACGCATAACCACGCCGGCTATTGTGGAGGTGGGGCGAGAGCGTACAAAGCTCTCCGCAATGCCTAGAGACCGCAAGCCTCGCTTGTTAAGATGGAGGGGCATACTTTTACCTCAGATTCTTCTTAGATTTCGTTTGAATTTTGAAATGATATTGTAGCTGCAAATCAATTCACATATCTGCTAATCTACCTTAATCCTGTGGGCCGCTCTCACTTTTTCTAGAATATCTCTCAGAGGAGAAGCCAGCTTTAAAATGGCCTCGATACTCATCGGCTTTCCATCAAAAGATACTGCGTATTGCCCTGCTGGCTCTATGATGAGCATGGCCAAAGGTGTGATCTGAATTGCCTGGATCCTGTCCTCACGGGTCTTTAGAATAGTGATTCTCATCACGGGCCAGATGGTTCTATCGCCTGCTTTTATCTCCTTGCCCACCTGCACCTGCATATCCGTCCCGAAAAGCCCCTTACTTCCCATAATCAAGCCAACCCCAGCATCTCTCTAAAGAGCAACCTTATCTCCCTCTCCCGCAGGGCTTTGATCACGGCAAAGACCGTATACAATAATCTGACTTCTATCTCTGCCATAAATTCTCCCTCCAGCCGCTCTCCTTCAAACCAAGGCTCAATGGAGATCTTTGGTCGAAAAGGGCCGAGCACGGATGCTATAGACCAGAGGTAGCCGCTGATAATAGCAGTTTGGGCTGGATCGTCCAGGCCAAAACATAAGTGGCAGGAGATCTTTTTAAAGAGGATTGATTTAAGCACATCCAAGAGGATGTTTGCCAAGGCGGGAGCGGCATTGATCAGAGATCGAATTTTCGGAGTCCGCACGATACCTGTCTTCCGATTATCCTTTGGCTTGTTGATTTCGCTTCTTTCCTCCGTCTGTGCCCCTTTTTCGACCTCTTTTTCACGTCTCTCCTCCTCTTCGCTTCCGTCGCCTTTCCGTTCTTGCTCTCTGCCTTCCTCTTCCTCTCGGCTTTTCTTCTCTTCTTTGCCCTCTTCTTCTCCCTTGGATTTTTTTCCCTCTTTGGCTTGCACTTCCTTTTCCGCTTCCTCCTTCCAGAGGGACACCAGCAAATCCTCTATTGATTGGGGTGGAATCTCATCCTTCCCTAAAGTGAGCCCAAGCCAGGTCAATCTATAGCCCCCCTGTAGCAATGGTCCCTTCTTGCGAATATTCAGGGAGAGACGAATAGGAGCGACTAGGAAAATTACAAAAAGAAGGATAAAAAGCAAGAAAAATGTGGCCAAATAGTCCAGGGCGCTAAATGAGCCCAATGAACTTAAACTTTCAGCCGATAAAAGGGAAGAAAAATGCATCCCTGAGCCTCAGGCGACAGCTACTCTACGTTGATGGTAGCCATATTTTTAGCTCTTTTTTCTCGATACTCTTTATGGCTCATTATTTTCTCCATAACGATATGAGCAATGCTGGATACTGGTTCTTCCGGCGGCGACAGGGGAACAACCTTCACACCCTCCGGCCCAGCAATTCCTTTGAAGATTACTACAACGGCGACGGGAAAGACCCCTACTCCTCCACCCGCTCCGCATCTTGCCAGGTCTTCTGGGCTCGCATGTTGGCCCTTCCGGCCAATATCAGTGCCAAAGCCCATGCCCATCTTTGTTATGGGTATGATGATCTTGTCTTCCATCTCTATCGGCTCGCCGATTATGCTCTTGGTCGAAAGAGTTTCGAGGAGTTCATCGATAGTGGCTCTCATGGCGTCAACGCCTGGCATCCATATCTCCTTTAATAACTATAGCCTCTGTATATATACATCTTTCTGCCTGGAAAATGAGAGAAAGCTTTGGATCAATGAAGCTACTGCAATTTGTAAGTCGCGATTTTGAATCGTGAGAGTAGGACAATGGGAAACAGCCAAGAGCCTAAAAAAAGGCCAGCTCCCACAAAAGAAACAAAGACGCACCAAAATTAAAAAGAAAAATATCCTGCAAGTCCGCTCGACCTGCAGGCTCTCTCATCTCTTCTAACTTTCGGCCAGTATATGTCCGATGATCCTGCCGTAAGCTGGCCTTGCTATGAATGTGCCCAGGATCACACCCAGGATGATGATGAGTGCAAATCCGGTGAGCGCGCCAAAGCCCATGACAAGCAACGGCAGCATGGCCACGCAAGTTGTCGTCGCAGCTCCCAGGATGATAATGAAAGCCCTGGACAGCCTGGCAAGATAGACCTTGCTGGTGGTAGCAACTGCCTTGCCAACGCCCGCCTTTTCCGCCGCATCTGCCGCTCTCTCCTTGATGCTGCGTTGGGCAGAAGATGCCACCGCCTCGCCGCCTTTCATCAGCTCATCGGTGATGATAACGAGCTGATCCACGCCCGTGCCTATCACCATGATGATTCCAGCCAGGCTTGCTAGATCAAGCTGCCAGCCCGCTAAAGCCCACACGCCCAGCATCATCACGACCTCGAAAAAGGACGTGGTCACCATAGGCAGGACGATCCTCTTCTCCCGGTAACGGTAGTAAATCATGCCGGCTACAGCCAGAAGAGCAATAAACCCTGCTATGACCATCTGCAGCTTGAACTGCTTGCCCAAAGCGGCAGATACCTGGCCGGAGCCCACAACCTCAACGTTGACAGGAAGGGCGCCTTCTCGCAGGTGAATATAAAGCTCTTTAGCCTTAGCAGAGCCTGCATCGCCTCCACCCACGGTCGCTTGCATGCTTCGCGAAGGAGCCTTCTCTAGACTGCTTGCCAGCTCAGGGGCAAGTGGTGCGGAAAAGATCTCATCCTTATCCAGATACATGGATATGAAATGGTCCTTAGGTTTCTTGGTGGCACCAGAGTCTATTGCTGCCTTCTGGAAGACCCTCGCGCCCTCTTCCGAGAGCACAAATGGAACACCCCATCCACTATTGCTTGGGTCGGGAATCTCTACAGACTCCACAGCATCTCCGTAAAGCACGTGCATGCTCTGGTTGTTCTCGGTTTGGATTCTTATCTCGAACTTGCCGGGCTTGCCTACTACCTCCTGGGCAGCAGCCACATCCATTCCCGCCAGATCGATGAGGATGTACTTATTGTCTACAACTCTGACCTTTATATCCTGAAGGCCCAGGCGGTTGAGCTTGGAGTCTAAAACCGTCTTGGTCTCATCCACGGTCTCTCGAGACACGCCCATTACAAATGCATCTTCGCCGGGGGGCACTTTGCCACCCACCGGAGCTAGGAGCGCATCAAGCGATTCCCGGGTAACATTGGTCCGGATCTCATAGCGGACGGGTGCGACTTCGATATTGAGCTTGACATCTGCATCCAGATTCTTCTTGAGATAGTTGATGACTATTGTCTCTGGAGCCGCCATTATTGTGATCTTGGTGCTGTTACCCCCTTCAGCAATTTTCGCCCCTATGTATCCGAGATCATCGGCAAGCGTTGACTTGACTGTGCCTGGCACCGTTACAACATAGCTCTGTCCGTGCCTCTCTACAGAGGAGGCATTGAACTGAACTTCAAGAATATTCTCAGGGGAAACATCGATTTGCGCCTCAGCGCCCTGCAATTGAAGTTGCAGATACGAGCCGCCCTCCAGATCCAGTCCGAATTTAAGGCCGAAAAAGCCGATGGAAATGATGGCTAAAACCACGAACACCGCATACAAGACGACCCTTCGATCCTTGGATAGTTCCTCGAGAAGGCTCATCTTCTCTGCCCCCTAACTGTCTTCTTCGGCCGATTCATGTACCATCTCAGACCCTGGGCATTTGTGACCCAGGTGTTGATGACATCCGCCGCCAGGCCGAATATGAGGACAGTCGTCATATCGGCAATGATATCCATTCTGGTGAATGACGGTACTATAAGATATAGGAAGTTTGAGATTATTATGAGCGAAATTATCGCAGCAATGGTGGTCCCGGCCATGGTCAGGCCTGTTCCCATTGCTCCTCTAATCTTATCTTCCACTGCACCCTTGCGCTTCAATACCCTCATGGATAGCAAGATATCGGTATCAACAGAATAACCAATGAGCATGAGAAGAGCAGCTACCGTTCCCAGTGAGAGCTGAACGCCGGTCAAGTTCATAGAAGCTGCTGCAGTCAAAATGTCGGCCATCGCACTTACCACAACCAAGAGAGACACCATCGGATGCCTGAATACGACAAAGACCACTATGGCCATAAATAAAAAGGACAGAGGAAGGTATCTGATGACCTGCGCCTGAAGCTCCTTGCTATAAATTGGCCCCATGTGCCTGATCTCTGGACTGTCGAACTTGGCATTCGCCAGCTTGGCCAGCTCGGTATACTCCGAATCGCTCATGGGCCCGAACTGGAGCATGAATCTGCTACCGATGTTTCTTACGTCTACCAGAGGATACGAAGCAAACTCTGCTGCCACACTCTCTTCCGATTCCGTCGAGGGCACTGTGATAAGAGTGCCTCCCGTAAACTCTATTCCCAGCTTCACAGGCGAGCCCGTGCTGAGGTAGGTCGCGCCCAAGCTGATAAGTGCCAATATTATGATAGCGATAGGAATCAGCATTATCTGCTTGGGTGGGTACTTAGAAACGATGTCCTCCAATTCCATGTTATTCTCCTCGAACTTCCTCTATGATTAAACCCACCACATTAATATTACTTTGCGAATATGCTACTATAGCGAATGTACTGCTATTGCGATAGCCTTTCATTGCGCTTTCATTGCGAATGTATTGCTTGATGTTTATGCGCCTTCATAAGAATATTTCAATCTATTTACGGCTTATCGTCAATGCTCATCCTATAGGCCGATCTTCAAAGCATGTTATCAACGCATGTTATCAAAGCCTGTCGTCAAACCTTCTCCCACTTCTTAAGGTTTGCCACCTGCGAGAGAGTCTTTCCGCGCCTGATCTCCTCATAGAGCCTGCTTTCCATCTTCTCCACCTCTTTGGCTCTCCTGGCAATCTCATAAGCCCTCTCTTTGGGTATGACTACAACTCCGCTATCGTCTCCCACAATGTAGTCACCGGGTCGCACCGTCTGGCCGCCACAGGTGATCTCGGAGTTGATCTCGCCCATGCCCTTGGGGTCGCCTGCATTTAGTGTGATCCCTGAGGAGAATATGGGATAGTTCAAGGCTCTGATCTCATCGACATCCCGTACGGCTCCATCCATAACTACGCCCTCAATTCCCTTAACCTTGCAGCTCAATGTGGCCAGACCACCCCAGGGTGCGATGTAATTGCTGCCATTGTAGATAACCAGCACATCCCCTGGCCCTGCCAGGTCAATGGCCTCCACCGGCTTGGCCCAGTCTCCTGCAAAGGTTTGCACGGTTATAGCCCTGCCTACGATCTTGCTGCCCAGATTTATGGGAAGGATGCCGCGCATGGCTCCCTTGCGGTGCATGGCATCGGAGATGTTGGGTGCTGATACCTCCCGCAGAATGGATACCATCTCCTCCTCTAGACTCATTTTCGGTGCCCTGCTTACCTGGGCATGGTCTATTGCTTCGCGAATTTTTCGGGCCGAAGCCGTTACATTGGCGCTTCTCACAATGCTTCCGCCCACGATGACAACAGCAGCACCGCTGGCGATAGCCTCGGCACCGGAGAGGGCATCTATGCCACCTGCCGCCGCCACCGGAGTTTTGACCTCTTTTACGATCTCTTTCAGGAAATCGACGGTGTCGCGACCGGTCATCTGCTGGTCGATCCCTACGTGAACGCAGATGTAGTCTACACCAAGAACGTCTAGCTCACGGGAGCGCTTTACGGGATCTGGGACGGTCAGAAGATCCATCATGATCTGCACGCCGTATTTTCGCGCCGCCCTCAGGGCATCCTCGATGGTAGAGTTGTCGGAGGCGGCAAGCAAAGCCACGATATCTGCTCCGGCTTTGGCTGCCATCTCTACCTCCATGGCGCCGGTATCCACGGTCTTCATATCGGCTACGATTTTGGTACCAGGAAGGGCCTTCTTCATCTCGCGCACAGCGTTCATACCTTCGCTCTTGATGAGAGGTGTTCCTGCCTCAATCCAGTCTGCTCCACCCGAGACTGCCTCTTTGGCTATCTGGATTGATCTGTCTAGCTCCAGAAGATCCAGTGCCACCTGTAGAATGGGTTTAATATCATATCACCACACAACAGCACAAGCCTAAGTAAATTGATACATGGTATATAAAATGAAGCTGGCAGAGATTTCTGAGATAGAGCTTGATGACGGTCCCTTTCGGTCTCACAGCCTGACCTTCACCAAGCTGCATGGAAACGGCAACGACTTCATCTTGGTAGATGAAATAGGGCAAGAGCAGGTAGTTGAGAGCGAGAAGAGAAGATTTGCTATTGCCTGCTGCCATCGCAACTTCGGCATCGGTGCAGATGGAGTTTTATTCCTGACAAGCAGCCCGCGAGCGGACCTGGGCATGAGGCTCATTCAGCCGGACGGCTCGGAGGCGGAGATGTGCGGCAACGGCATACGCTGCCTGGCCAAATATGCATGGGATACGGGATATGTGGGTGAGTTCTTTGATGTTGAGACCTTAGCAGGCATAATTTCCGTGCAGGTTCGAGAAATGGATGGCTGTTTTTGGGCCAAGGTAGATATGGGAGTGCCCAAGTTCGACCGGCCCACTATCCCCGCCTGCGGCTTTGGCGAAATGCTCTCAGAAGAGATAGAGGGCCTCCGGGTTTCGGCAGTCAATACCGGCGTTCCTCATGCGGTTGTTTTCGTCGAGGATATGGATTTTGACATCCGGGAGACGGCCCCGCTTATAAGACACCATAGCCTCTTTCCGGAAGGTGCCAATGTCAATTTTGTCAAGCCCGGCCAGCCTTTTCAGATCAGGACCTTCGAGAGGGGTGTAGAAGGGGAGACTTTCTCCTGCGGCACGGGTGCCGTGGCCAGTGCCAGTGTGGCACGCCGCCTGGGAGTGGTAGACAATGAGGTCTTGGTGCAGACCAAAGGCGGACCTTTGATCATAACCTTCGAAGAGGGCAAGGCCTTTATGGAGGGGCCGGCGGTAACAGTTTGCTCCGGCGAGCTTTCCGAAGAATACCTGTGGAACCTTTATCAGGAGCCGTGAGAAAAATTATTGAGGCAAAAAAGATGGGAAAGGCGGCATTCTCGGGGCGGATGGTTCTTTTCATTATCTTCACTTTCTTAACGCTCTTCACGCTCTTCACTCTCGCAAGTCCGGCTTATGCGGAGCATTATGTGATGGAGATCGGCAGCAAGAGCAATCCCAATGCCCATCTTTTCGCCTACGACCAGAAGTTCCGGGAGAGCACCAATCTGCATAACTATCCTATGAAAATGAGCGCATCCAAGGAGTTCACCGATGCCACCCGTCTCTCCACCAGGATGGAATTAAAGGCGCTTCCCAATCTCACGGAGATAAGCATAGACGCGGACTTCATCGGCATTGGACGCATCGGCTATCTGGTACTGGACCCGGAAACCGGGAACATAAAGGACGAGATGTCGCGCATCAATCATATGTTTGTGGGCAACTTCAGCATTGAAGAGCAGATCCTGGTGGCCAAGGATCACATGTGCGAGAACGGATATCTGCCATGTGCGTGACCTCCAATCGTTTTGTGTCTTTATGTAAGGGTTGAGGGGCTCAGATCACGATTTGCAGCAAACGCGATAGAGAAATCCGCATGAGTATTGGCACTCCATAGAGCCTGAAAATGAAATCCTTCTGCCAAGGTTGCAATTGGCTGGGCTAAATGGGATGACTTTGTGTTTTATTCGTGAGCTGCGTTGTTGATAAGTTTGTATAAAATAATAAATAGTTGATCGGCGGATTAAGTATAAATGATATAAAATAAAAACCTAGTCAGGATCATTTAATCCTTCTCGGTCCGCTTCATATTAAAATGAAATAACTATGAGTATTCATAATAATCCCCAATTTCTGGTTTTCCTATATTAGAAGAAACAATATATTTTTAAAATTGTTTTGATAATAACTACAATAGCAAGTATTTTATACCATACTTTTGCCAGAACATACTGATCATAGATTCGGATCAATGATCCTAACATCTTCAGGGGATTGGCGGCCGTTCCAAACTCCTGGGTTTTTTGTGGAGGGAAAGGGAGCATGGCAAAGGAATCGGGCCGCTCGGGAGGGCGCGCGCAGTCGGTGGAGAGCCGCGAGCATTGGCAGTATGATCTCATCTGCAATAAGCCCAAGAGAGGTGGCAGCATGAGACGGTTGCTGCTCTTGGCTCTGTTGGCCATGCTTTTGCTGGCCTCTGCCCAGGCGAAAGAAGTAGCTTTAGCAGCTTTGCAGGGCAATGCCTGGCATGACCTGGACTGCGACGGTCTCCAGGATCCGGGCGAGCCCGGTCTCGCAAATGTCCAGGTAGTTCTCTTGGACGGCAGCGGCAATCCTCTGACTCCTGTACAGATTGGCGGACTGCCTGTAGCAACCCAGACTGATGCAGACGGAGCGTACCAATTCACGGTTCCATCTGGAAGGCAGTATCGGGTCAAGTTCAGCCCGTCTTCGGGTCTGTTCTTCAGCCCCAAGGATCAAGGAAGCGACGATTCAAAGGACAGCGATGCCGATCCGGCCACCGGCCAGACTGATGCCATTGCCACGATACCCGGCCAGAGCTATCCTGGCTGGGATGCGGGCATATACGAGAACGAGATAATAATTAATGAGATTTACCCAAATCCAACTGGAAGCGACAACCGGGATGGTGTGGTCTCCTGGGAACGGGTGGAGCTGAAGAATGTAGGATCCTCAGACTGCAATATCGGTCAGTGGTCCATCGAAGATGACGAAGGCACCCTTTATACCATTCCCGCAGGCACTACTCTACCAGCAGGCGAATATCTGGTAGTTCACATCGGTGGCTATTCCGTGGGCATAAGCAATTCCGATGGCGATCCGGTGATCCTCTACAATTTTGCCAGACAGGAAATGGAGCGGGTCGTCTGCCCAGTCTGCAGCAAAAAAGAAGGGCTGAGCTACTCCTGCCTTCCCGATGCATCCGAGAACTGGGACTTTCGGGGCGAGCCCACCTTTGGTGGCGATCTCTCTGAGACGAGCCTGCCCGGCGCTGTCAATGCCGTCCAGGACTATGGCGATGCTCCTGCATCCACTGGCACCACGCGCGCCCAGAATGGCCCGCGCCATTTTATCCTCGGACCGCACCTGGGCTCTCTGGTCGACAATGAGCCGGACGGCCAGCCGGGACCCAATGCAAACGGAGACGACACCACCGGCCAGGATGATGAAGACGGTGTGACCTTCTCCAACCTCATCGTAGGCCAGAACTCGACGTTCGATGTGACCGCTTCGGCCTCGGGCATTCTGCAGGCCTGGATGGATTTCAATGGCGACGGAGCTTTCGACAATTCTGTAGAGCGGATAGCCATCGATCAATCGCTCACTGCGGGCGAGCATTCCTTGAGCTTCAGTGTGCCTTCCGGAGCCGAAGTCGGATTCACTTACGCTCGCTTCAGGCTGAGCAGCTCATCTGGCCTTTCGCCCTTAGGCCCTGCTGCGGACGGAGAAGTGGAGGACTACCAGGTGGAGATAAAGCAGAAATACATCCTGGGAGACCGCGTCTGGGAAGATCTCAATGGAGACGGCTTGCAGGACGCAGCTGAGCCTGGTGTGGATAGTGCCGTGGTCAATCTGAGAGATGAGCAGAACAATCTCGTAGCCAGTCAGACCACATCCGGCGGAGGATACTATGAGTTCATAAATCCTCTGCCAGGGACTTATACTCTGGAGTTTTTGCCGCCCCAAGGGTACCTTTTTGCCCAGAAGGATGTAGGGCCAGATGATGAAAAGGACAGCGATGCCGATCCGGCCACGCATCTGGCCGGGCCGGTCACAGTTGTTTTAGACCAGTCCAAATCCACCTGGGATGCGGGACTCTGCCATTTCGCCTCCATCTCGGGCTGCAAGTTCGAGGACAAAGATGGCGACGGCCAGAGGGACAGTGATGAGCCCGGCCTGAAGGACTGGACCATAACGCTTTGCAAACCAGACGAATCAGAGATCACTGCTACCACCGATGAGAACGGTTTCTACTCCTTCACAAACCTGCCTCCGGGCAGCTACAATGTCAACGAAGTTCAGCAGTACGGTTGGGTCCAGACTGCTCCGGCTCTCGAGTCTGAAGGAGATACTCACTACAATGTGACCCTCAGTGGCACCAACGTCACAAACAAGAACTTCGGAAACCGCGGCGCTCTTAGCGTCTACGGGACCAAGATCTACGATCTGAATGGTAACGGGCTCTGGGATGAGGGCGAGCCGGGTCTGCAAGGCTGGGAGATCCAGCTCAAGGACGGCAACGGAGCCATCATTCAAACCATCACCGAGGCCGATGGCGCTTACGGTTTCACCAACCTTGAGCCGACAACTTACATAGTCAGCGAGGTGCAAAAAAACTTCTGGGTGCAGACTGCTCCCCTGGAGAGCAGCTACACCCTCAATCTGGCGAACGGCGATTTTCATGACAAGAACTTCACAAACCGTGGCACCCTGAGCATCTCTGGCATCAAGTTCAGTGATATTAACGGCAATGGCGTTAGAGACCAGAACGAGCCTCTTCTACCTGATTGGCAGATCCAGCTCCGGGACAATCAGGATCTGCTCTTGAAGACCGTTTCCACCAGCAACGATACCGCAACCTTGGGCGCATACACCTTCACCAACCTGGGACCCGGAGTCTATAAGCTGACCGAGATTTCCCAGAACGGCTGGGTGCAGACAGCACCACCCGGTGGCCAGCATACCGTAGAGCTAGTTAACGCGAATGTTGAGGGCAAGGACTTCGGAAACAACAGGCTTGCCATCTACGGTTACAAGTTCCAGGACATCAATGGCAACGGCCAAAAAGAGGAAAACGAGCCCTATCTGCTAGGCTGGGAAATCAAGCTCAAGGACGGCAACGGGAACGAGCAAACGGTCACAACCAGCTCCGAGCCCGGCCAGGAGGGCAGATATTCTTTCTCGGGTCTGCAGCCCGGAGCCTACAAGGTGAGTGAGGTCCAGAAGCCCGGCTGGGTCCGGACCACTCCCTCGGAAGAAAGCTACGACGTGCAACTGTCGACTCAGGCGGTTGGGCCGGTTATCTTCGGTAACCGCGGCACTCTCTCCATCTCCGGCATGAGGTTCGAGGATCTGAACGGCAACGGCCAGAAGGATGCAGACGAGACCGGACTTAAGGACTGGACCATCAGGCTGCAAAGCCCGCAGATCATCGAGACCACTACGACCACCGGCCAGGACGGTTCATACCAGTTCCAAGACTTGCCACCCGGGGACTACACCATCAGTGAGTTACTGCAGAGCGGCTGGGTGCAGACTGCACCGCCCGGTGGCCAGCATACCGTAGAGCTAGTTAACGCGAATGTTGAGGGCAAAGACTTCGGAAACACCAGGCTTGCCATCTACGGTTACAAGTTCCAGGACATCAACGGCAACGGCCAAAAAGAGGAAAACGAGCCCTATCTGCTAGGCTGGGAAATCAAGCTCAAGGACGGCAACGGGAACGAGCAGACGGTTACAACCAGCTCCGAGCCCGGCCAGGAGGGCAGATACTCTTTCTCGGGTCTGCAGCCCGGAGCCTATAAGGTGAGTGAGGTCCAGAAGCCCGGCTGGGTCCGGACCACTCCCTCGGAAGAAAGCTACGACGTGCAACTGTCGACTCAGGCGGTTGGGCCGGTTATCTTCGGTAATCGCGGCACTCTCTCCATCTCCGGCATGAAGTTCCACGACAGGAACGCCAATGGCCAAAAGGATGAGGATGAACTGCCTCTGTCCGATTGGGAGATTCAGCTCAGGGATGGTAACGGAGTAGTGCAGACCGTCAAGACCAGTGCCAAACCAGGCGAAGAGGGCAGATACGAGTTCGTGAACCTTCAGCCCGGCACCTATACTGTTACCGAAGAGCAAAGAACGGGCTGGGTGCAGACAGTTCCCACGGAGGATGGCTACACCATAACCCTGACCAACCAACCTGTCAGGGGCAAGATTTTCGGCAACAACATGCTTGCTATCTCCGGAATCTGTTTCCTGGATTCAAACGGAAACAGCCAGCGAGACCAGGACGAGTCACCCTTCTCAGGCTGGGAGATTCAGCTCAAGGACGGTAGCGGAAACGTGCTGCAGACAGCCACCACCAGCTTCGAGCCAGGCAGCGAGGGTCGGTACGAATTCATGAACCTGGCACCCGGGACCTACAAGGTTGGCGAGGCTCCCAGAGCAGGCTGGATTCGCACCTTCCCACAGGATGAAGACCATGTGGTCACCCTAACCAACAAGCGCGCGGACGGCATCGACTTCGGCAATCGCGGCACTCTCTCCATCTCTGGCATGAAGTTCGAGGATCTGAACGGCAACGGCCAGAAGGATGCAGACGAAACGGGACTTAAGGACTGGACCATCAGGCTGCAAAGCCCGCAGATTATCGAGACTACTACGACCACCGGCCAGGACGGTTCATACCAGTTTCAAAACCTTCCACCCGAAGACTACACCATCAGCGAGTTACTGCAGAGCGGCTGGGTGCAGACATCTCCTGCCGACGGCTCCTATTTGGTTAATCTCAAGGATGCCGATGTCTTCGAGAGGGACTTCGGAAACCGCAAGCTTATAGAAGCCTTCCAGGTCCTGGTGACTGCCAATCCCCAGATGATCCTGCCCGGCCAGGAGATCACCTTTACCATCACAATCAACAGCCAAGGCGAGATCCTGCCCGAGAGTCTGGGCGCAGAGAATACGCTGCCCGAGGGCCTGAAATTCGTCTCTTCGAATCCCAGCCCTCTGAGCGTAACCGAGAACCCCGATGGCACCACAACACTGACATGGACGGGCCTCGCCTTCGGCTCACTCACCGCGGCCCAGGCAGCTCAGACGGCTGAATCTCAGGCCACATCCTTGAACTCTGCCCCGGCCCCATCGCCTTCGACATCCATAACCATCACCGCCCAGGCACATTCAGGAGCACCGGAGAGCCTCACCAGCACTGTTGTGGTCACAGGCAGTTCCAGCCAGGCAGCAGTGGCCTCGGCCACTTCCCAGGCATGCGTGAAATGCCTGAAGCTGCAGAGCGTCCCGGTGAAGCTGAACAAGACCTCCGACTTGAAAGAGGTCTGGCCTGGAGCGACGATTGGCTACAATATTACCTACACCAGCATGGTGAACATTGCGCTGACCGACGTGGTAATCGTCGAGCAGTCCTCGCCGGACCTGATTTTCATATCTGCTACGCCCGCACCGGACACGGAAACGAGCACCGTTTGGACGATTGGTGAACTGCAACCGCATGCTTCGGGCACCATAAGCGTTCTCTTCCTGGTCAAGGATGCTGAGAACCTGAGCTTTGGCAGCCAGTCCCATGTTCAGGGCAATGGCTTCATGAACCGCTACCGCAGGCTCTCCACGGACACAATTCCATCGAGCATCCAGAACAGCGTTTCTTTAAGCAGCAAAGAGTTCGGCTCGGTCACAGCCTCCAACTCTGTCCGGCTGCGGGACGCAAAGGGCACGAGCATCCTCAAGAAGGAGCACGGCAGCGGCAATCTCCAAAGCGAGGAACTCTCAGCTCTGGCCATGAAGAACAAGACCGTGGAGGTGAACAGCTCCCTTGAGGCCGTCTACCTGCCTACAGCCTTCGATCTGCCCAGGAGGTCGCTGGACTACAACTCCCGATTATCCTCGTTGACATGGACCAAGAACCGCGCCACGGACGCCTCGACCAGCCAGGAGTACAGGTATGCAGACAGCCTGGCGCTGGTGCAGCAGATAAGGCTCGACAAGAACGGCACGGACATGGCCACGGAGGGCTCTGTGCTGGGGCAGACTCACCTGAGCATCCGAAAGAAGGAGCCGACCGAGCTGAAACATCCCTCTCCAATCTTCGAGTCCACGGAGGACTATTCCGGAGCCTTCCAGTTCAATCAGAGACTGGAAGACTTTGGCTTGAATGTCAAGATGATCAGGAACGTCACCTGCCTCGGCTGGGCCTCGAGCGACCAGCGCCTCAAGAAGAGCCAGCGAAGCTATGAGCACGGCGCAGGCTCCTACCAGAGCAAGGAGCTGGCAAGCACTGCAGAAAGCTACATCGCCAAAGACCTAAACGTCATTTACGATCCTCAGTACGGCTACGGCAAATGGAAAGCGGGCATTTGGTCAAAGAGCCCCGGCCAGAGCTATCTGGGCCAGGAGATCACCGGTGCGGACTTTATCCATGAGGAGACGGAGGCGGAGGGCTTGAGTGATATGTCCACTAACCTCAGTTTCCTGGGAAAGGCCATGCTGCGGGCTGTCTCCAAGAGTGCCAACAGTGAGCTGGATTTGGATGAGGAGTACATGGGCCAGTATTCCTTGCAACGCAAGGTCCACCTGGGCGGCGTCTCCCACTTCGACAGGCCTCATCTCACACTGAACAAGACCGGGCGACTGGTGCCCGGCACTACTGCAGCCGATTACACCATCACAGTTCTTAACGACGGTAACGCGGCCTTAGGCCCGGTCTACGTCTGGGACATATTTCCGGCTGGAACCGATTTCCTGAGTTCCTCGCTCAAGCCCGACAGGCTGCAGAAGAGCTATGCCAACTGGTCACTGCTGTACCTGGGCATAGGCCAGTCCGTGAACATCAACCTGCGGCTGAATGTGACTGACCAGAGGGACGAACTGGTCAACTTGGTCTATGCCTCAGGAGGACATAACCGCGAGTGGGTCACGGCAGGCAACATGAGCACTATTCAATTTGGATGGCTGGAATGCTGCTCGCCGCAGATGCTCGTGGAAAAGCAGGCCAGAATCGATGCGGCGGACAGCCGGCTCATCTGGTACCGCATCCTTCTCAAAAACCAGGCCAATGTGAGCCTGGTGGCACATATCACGGACCGCCTGCCGACGGGTTTACAGATCTTGAATGCCTCGGCACAGCCACAGGTGGAGGGACTGGATCTTGCCTGGGTAACGACGGCTATCCCTGCCGGTGAAACCAGGTTCATCGAATATCGGGCACAGGCCACGAAGAACGGCAAGTTCGTGAACACGGCCAGAGTGGAGGCCCATGCCCTGGATGGCTCGGGTGGATCCTCGACAGAGGCCAGCGCCAGCGTGCAGGTGGGCGAGGCGACATCCTACACTGAGGACGGATGGCGGCCACCTGAGTGGGGGCTGGACAGGTCGGAGATGATATGCGACAATGAGATCGCAGGGGCATGCAGCTCCTGCCCAAGCTGTAGCTGTTCTGCTGGAGAATAATTGAGAAAAAGGCCCCAGAGAGAATGGGGCCTACCTTTTTTATTGAGTGAATAGTATGTGTAGAGATTATTCTCTGGAAATCTGCTGACCCACCATTGAATCCATAAGCGCTAGAAATTCCTCTTTGGCCTGTGGCGGTATCGTTGCGCCTGCCGCAACATTGTGCCCCCCGCCCACGCCGCCCACCGCGCGCGCACAGCGTGACAATGCATCGGCCAGGTCCAGGCCCGATCGGACCAGGTCTCGTGTGCCTCGCGCCGAGACCTTGATCTCCCCTTCCGCAGTCCGGGCAAAGGCCAGGATGGGTCGGGAGCGATCTGCCATCTGAAAGCTCATGCCGGCTACGATGCCGACGATCGTGTCTAGAATTGCATCGCCGGCATCAAAGTACTGGATGCTCTTGAGGGGCGTGATGCCTCTTTCGCTGACCAGTTTCAGGCCGTTTACCAGATTCTGGCGGTGCTGGCCCAGCAGCCTCTGCGCTTCGCTGAAAGCCTTGTCTCTGTCGCCCATGCAGACCTGCAGACCCACACCAGCATGACCGTAACGAGCGGTAGCATTGAGAAGAGTCGAGTACTCGCTGGCATCCCGAAGCTCCGTGCCCTCCTGCTCATCCAGAAGAACGTAAACCTCTCCAATCAGGCGTTCCAGCTTGACATTGGATATGCCGTTTCGCAGACCCTTCCGAAGAACGGCTGTGACAAAGCCGGCCTTCTCTTCCTGGGATAGATCGATCCAGCGTCGCCATTTCTCTCCGCCCAGGCGTATTCCTATCTCCTTGAGAAATGCGATGCAAGCGTCTTCATTTCCCGATAGTCCCGGCAGGTACGGATCTTGACAGTACTGCAGCATCTTGTAGACGGGACGGGTCTGCCTGCCGAAGAGCTTGATGTCGCGGGAGAAGGAAACGGCCCCTGCCTTGGATCCGATCTCCAGGATATGGCGGTTGATGCCAACAAGATGGCCATGCGCCATGTCCTGCAAATCGCCCACTGCCCCCACCACCGCCAAAGCCGCAAGATCATCATTGCTGCCAGGAGCGGACGCCAGTGCTCGTGCCAGGAGAAGAGAGGTTCCGCTGCCGCTGAGCTGAGTTGCCCCATCCGCCCCTACCAGATGGGGATTGATGTGAGCCAACACACGGGCCTCACTGGCGACAGGCTTGTGATGATCGGCCACTACTGCAGAAAGGCCACGATCGCATATCTGCGGGATCATTCCGCTGCCAAGATCCGTGAATATGACCAGATCGGCGCCGTGATCTGCAACCTCGTCCATTGCAGCCTCATCAAGCTGCCGAAAGAATTTTGGCTGGAAGTCTATGCCGCATCTATCCAGGGCGGTGCAGACAATGGCCGCAGAGGTGAGTCCGTCTGCATCCACGTGCGAGACGACGAGAAGATTCTTTTTCTTCTTGATCTCCTCGGCAGGGCTCTTGCATAGCTCGCTTAGCTGTTGAAACTTCTCGGCGATCTCCTGGCAATCTTGCATATCTATCGTAACTTTAAGGGTGTGTTTAATAATCTTTGGCGCAAAGCGAAACTAATCTCCAAATTATGCTTATCGCTTTCCACAATTGCCCGTTTTTCATTTTTTCCTTTTGGATCCGCTCAGGCTCCTGGCCTAACTGCTGTTTTGGCTGCCATTTTGTCCGCTATCATTTTGAGATGTAAGGTTTATTTTTCCGGCCCAGGTCGTTCCCAGCAGGCGGAAGCTTCCTGGGATTTTAGTCATCTGAGGATAGTCGCGAATAGTAATCTCGTGGGCGGCAGGTGCCTTTGTAAAAAGGAACTGGTCTTCAATGGAGACGTTCTCGGAGTTGTTGCTGAAAAAGATATATTTGTTCATAACCTCTCCGGTTCCCCGCACCCTTCCTGAGGCCTGCGTGTCCTCGGTGGACCCCATTTTAAAATCGGTCATTACCGTCCCAGTGCCTTTTACGTTATGGCTATAATCAATATCCATATTTGTAGAAGCGGCATATACCCCGCCCATTACCATCGTCAGGGCCAAAATCAGCAGGGCTAGAAGAAGCAGGGCGAAGTTAAGCCGAAGCGGAAGGAAGTTCCTTTTTTTCATGGTTTCATTGCCTGACATGTTCTATCCAGACATAGACATGTTTCAAGCTTGACATGTTTCATGCCTGCCCTATCTCTATCCTTATTTAAATCTGCGGAGTATTAAGGCCCGCCCTCGAGCGGCCTTGGGATTTCAGTTTTATGTCTGATACGACAGCCAATCAAAGGGCATTATTATATGGCCGCGAAATAAAGCAAAGATTGCGATGACAGCTCAAAAGACCATGCGGACATTCAGCCAACTTGACATAGCACCCACGGCAGCCTATATTCTGGGCTTACAGCTTCCCAGCTCAGACGGCCAGCCAATTGGTTCGGCAGTCGCCTGGGGCTGCAAAAACGTAGCGCTCATCATTATCGACAGCCTTGGTTATGATTTATTGATGTGGCTTTTGCCCACGCTGGAGAACATGAGAACTCTCTGTAATGAAGGGCAGCTCTTCCGGGCAAAAGCCGTCTCCAATCACACCACTCCGGCAATCGCCAGCATCTTGAGCGGACTGTTGCCGGAGCACCACGGAATTTTCGATAAGGCTGGCGCTAAAGAGTCACGTATCCTCAGCCTGCCGGAGATAGCAGCAGCGTCAGGCCAAAGGTGCGCAGTGATAATGGAGCAAAATGGAGCCGATGTTTACCAGGGTTTGATTGAGATCGTGAGCGGCATACCGGATAGCATCCCTCCCCAGGACTTTGATCGAGAGGCTTGTCGCATGACCTGTCTGGCCCTTTCAAAGCGGCCCAGACTTCTCGTCTCCTACTTCATAGGAATTGATAAGAGCGTTCACCTGGGCCAGGGCCAAGAAGGCATAAGAGAGGCAGCTTTGCTTATTGATCGCTGCATAGGTGAGATCGTAAGCATGGCAGACGATGAGACCATGTTCATCATCTGCGGAGACCATCCTATACACGCCGGGCCGCTCAAAAGAATTAGAGAGCCTTATTGCGTGGCCATGATCATAGCAAAAGGAAGAGCACAAAAAATCTAACGGAGTTTCGATAAGTTTAAATGCAGCAAGCGAAATGTAGCTGTTTAATGGATGAAGATCTCTCCGAGGTTTTTCAATTAATTGCCGAAGATGAACGCAAGCGCAGGTATCTTAAGGAGGTCGGCGACTGGCTTGTAGAAGAATACTTCGAACTCCGCCAAGCATCTTGAACCTTTTTTTCAATTCTTTGGTTTTGCGTTTAACGAGACTTCTTGATAGGAACTTTATGGTCAAGATTTTTTAATTAATTGTTTATTAAGTTTTTTTGATTAATACGTTTTAATCTATTTATTATCGAATTTTATTACATCTTTATTAATTCTTAACACTTCACATTCCTGAATCGCTATCGTAACTATAATACTTAAAAATAATTCTGATGCGGCTGCACAATGGATTTTCGCCTTTCCGAGCATTTTGTGCGGCAACTTCGCGCGCATTAGTTCACAAAGTTTTTTGATATAAGGCATATTTAGGATTAAATTTTCCAGCAATTTCCGCATCAGTAGGACATTGTGAAATGGTTTCACAAAGGCAAAAACTCCTCCGCGCATAGATACAAGATCCACCGATAGCTATTATCATGATAGTATTCGCCCGAAATTTCTTTTCACAACAAATTATATTGCGTTTTTCCGGTCTTAAAGAAACCTTGTGAAATGCTATTCTGGATACTATTAGATCTTTATTTCGAAAAATAACTACAAATATGAGTTTTAAGCCATTAACCACAACTACCAACTATTAGAAAGGTTTATATATCACAAAAACTAGGTTAATATTGTGCCAGAATGGCCAGACAACCTGTCTGATTACATCGAGATGGGATAAACAAAGAGGGCTTATTCGTCTGAGGGGATGGATGGACCTTCGCAATATCTCAGCACAGTAAGGGAAGTGTATAGGGTGAATAGATCCGGAGTATCGGCACCATTCATTCCACACAAATTTGTGGAAGAGCCGCGTCGTCTGGAAGTTCACCATTGTGCAAGCATAACGTCACCGTAAGGGATGGCACGAGGAGTAGCAATGAAGGGGGAAATCGAAGGCGTTAAAGGCCTTTTCGGTATCCAGCAAAATGCTTCACAACGATACTCTTCTCGCAGGGATGGCACAAGGGGTAGCGAAAGGGAGTTCGTATAAGATCTGGGTATTAAAGGCATCTGTCTACAGACTGTTCACTGTCGGAAAGGGACGACAAAATGGCTCTGTCTGATGCAGGCGAAAAATCCCGTGGCTTTGGCCGGTTAAATTCTCGTTGTCGGAAAGGGACGACAATGAGGATCGAAAGGGGACGGCCAAGACAAGATCGAATATGAATTGTTGGAGACAGGCTGTGAAAGCAAGGACAAAAGGACTGGACCATCATTGAAGGGGATGGTAAGGTGTCAGCTCTCCAATGTTTAATTACAGCCTGTCTGGAAAAAGGGATGGCACGAGAATGACATTAGGTCGGATCGACCGGAAGGGAATTCATGCATAAGCTGATCCGATCCGTAGAAAACGTAGAAAAGAAAGAGTAGTTGCTAAGAGCGAGCATTTGGCTATGAGGAGGGGAAATTTGTGAGAGGGCACATTAAATTGTTTATGCTGCAGATGAACCTGGAGAAATCCAAGCAGCCAAAAAATGCTGCGATGACAGAAAACGTCTGCTTTGGAACCTGCCGGAATGCAGCTTCCTCTATCCAGCGCATATTCCTTCCTTCCTTGGAGATAATATCCGGAAGATGATCGGAGGGGGATTAAATGAGAATCCGGATAGAGATAGAAGACAAGGGCCTTAAGTCCTCCCATGAGTTTGAGTCGCAAAACATGGATGGAGAGGCTTTAAGAGACAGGATTATTGGCTTTCTGTCAGCTTCCGGTGTCTTTGAGAGCAGAGGAGAGAGCATTGCCTCAGCCGCATCTGCTCGTAATTACAGTAGCGGAACGCTCATGGACCGGCTGGAAAGCTTCATTCGCTATGAGTTTTCCAATACCTGGTTTACAACCCAGGAATTAAGAGTGAAATATGAGACCGTAGCCGATGATATCAAGCTCTCCACAGTCTCTACCTATCTATCCCGCATGAATCGCGACGGTCTGCTGGATAAGAGGGGGAACAGGAACAACCGGCAATACAGATTGATTGAGAGCATCGAGCCAGAGATGGTATCACAACATAATTATCAGCGCCAGAATAGCTATGAGAAGAGAAGAGCAGAAAGCAGATAAAAAATAGCCCGACCGGAAAATATCTTATGGATCTTTCCCACCATCAAGACATCCTTTGCCATAGACATCCGGTCAGGCTCCTCTGCTCTAAATTAGCAATATTTTGCCGCCTTCCTAAAGCGATTTTGTGCTTGCTATTTCATACTTTATATTTTATTTTTTAAACATAATACCCTGTAGCTTGCTGTGGTTGAAAAGAAGGCATTTGGGTCAACTTAACCAGGGTTCCACTTTCATGCGGCGGCGCCTTGGATGCTCCGTCTGCTTGCAACGGGTGCGTCGCCACCGTTTCTACTCCGACTTATTATGCAGCACCGGCTAGGCTATATCGCTGAGGCGAGCCTGAGTTAGATTGATGGCATACCTGGCGAATGAATTCTCTGGGTCCATTTCCAAAACCCCTTCAAAGGCGAGAAGAGCTTCTTGGGAGCGGTTTTGGGCCGCCAGGGCCAAGCCCTTGTAGTATTTGGCATCAATGTTTTGCGGCTGCAGCAAGACGGCTTTCTCAAAGCTCTGCAAAGCCTCATCAAGTCGGCCGATCTGGCTATGCGCCAGTCCCAGTCCCAGCCAGGCGGCAGCATCCTCCGGATTTTGCCTGGTCGCATTCTGAAAAGCTTCTGCCGATTGGCTGAAGCGGCCCAGAGAGTAGTACACCTGACCCAGATTATACCATACCTCTCCATGAGAGGGATCGATCCGGCATGCCTCTTCCAGGCTGCGGGCAGCCTCATCGTACCGGCCAACAGCTGCCTGCAAGCTTCCCAAATTGGACCAGGCAGCATAGTTTCCTGGCTGTATGGATACCATCTCTTGGAAGCATTTTAAGGCAGAAGAGCTGTTGCCGAGAGCCGCTAGCGCCAGGCCCTTGCCAAGCAATGCATCGACATCAGATGAGTTCAGGCTCAGTGTTTTGTCAAAGAGCGGCAGAGATTTGTTGTACTCTCCCAGGGCGCAGAGTACATTGCCTTGCCCCCTGTAGCCGTGGCCGCTACTGGGATCAAATGCTGTAGCCAGCTCGTAATAGTAAAGAGCATCACTGTAGTTGCCCTTTTCGTAAAGAGCATCGCCCATGCCCAGGAGTGCAGCCGCATTTTGCGGCTCGATGGCAAGAGCCCGCTCGTAGCTTTGCAGGGCTAGATCTGCATCTTTGTCGCATAGGAGGGCATCGCCCCTGCCCGCCCAGGCAGCAGTGTTATTTTCATCCAGTGCCAGGACCCTATCATAAGACTGCAGAGCTGATTTGCAGTCAGCCACTACATAGTGAATCCTTGCCTCACCCAATAATGCTCGAATGTTTTCCCTATCGATTTGCAGTGCTTTCTCATACATTGGTTTAGCCCGGTCAGAAAGGCCATTATGCAGGAAGATATCTCCCCTGCCAAGCAATGCCTGCAAGTTGCCAGGCTCCTGATCCAGGACACGGCCATAGGCCAGCAAAGCTCCGGCCAGATCATTTTGCTCCGAGAGCACATCTCCTTTGCCCAGCAGTGCTTCAGTATTTTCTGGCTCCAACAAAAGAGCCTGATCATAGCACTGCAGGGCCTGTTCTGTCTCTTTTTGCAGATAGAGCGCCTCTCCTTTTCCCACCAGGGCAAAGACGCTTTTCGAATCCTGGGCCAGAGCATTGGCAAAGCTGCTTTGAGCTGATGGATAATCATGCAGCGCCAGGTGGCAGTATCCATTGCCAAGCAGTGCCCGAAGATCATCTGGCTTCATTTTCAGAGCCTGATTGTATGCCTGCAGGGAGGAGTTGTAGTCCTGCCGGGCATAAAGAGCCTCAGCTTTTCCCAGCATTGAATCAAAATCTGTGGCGTTATGCACAAGTGCTTCTTCGTAGTACTGCAAAGCCTGATCGTATTCCTGGAGAGCGAGGTTTGCATCGCCCATGCCCCGCAAGGCAGAACCATTTCCGCTTTCCTTCTCCAATACCCGGGAAAAGCATTGCACTGCCTCCTGGTACCTTGCCAATTCCAGCAATAGGCTGCCTTTGCCGAGCAGTGTTTGTGTGCTATTGTCATCCAGCTTTAGCGCCTTGTCGTAGCTTTGCAGAGCGCCTTTAGAGTTTTGCAGCTTCTCTTGCACCTGTGCCTTTTCATTCCACAAAGAGATATCCTCCGGGTCCAGACGCAAGGCGGAGTCGATGAATAGCCCGGCCATTCTATATTTCCCAGTCAGGGACAGGATGCGTCCTTTTAATGCCAGGGCAGGGAGATTGGATTGATTTATCCGCAAAGCCTGATCCAGTGAATCGAGGGCCTCGGATTGCCTACCCAGACTAAAGAGCATATGTCCTTTAAGCTGCCAGGCCTCTGCCTGATTGGCGTCAAGCTCAAGGGATTTGTTGAGTCTATCCAGAGCAAGAGAATACGAGCCGTTTTTGCTATAGTTATCAGCCTGCTCTAAATAGTAGGAGTAATCGGAGATCTCCGGCTCCTTTTGCTGGACAGCGTCCTTCGGTTCGGCATCCCCTGATTTTGCCTCCTCCTTATCCGCGGCAGATGCTGCCGATGCTGCAGATACCTTCTCTTTTCCGGCCAGTGCGCCGGGATCCTGAGGCGAGAGGACAAGGGCAGTCTCATAACTCTTCTGTGCCTCTGAGAAGTGGTTTTCGGCTAGGAGCCGGTCTCCCTGGGCCGTCAGAGCCCTGACCCAACCGGATACTGCTCCTTCGCTTTGGGGTGCAAGCCGGGAAGCATCCTCAAAATTATCAAGGGCCACGGATACGTTTCCTGCTGCAAGCTCTATTTCGCCCAGGCCCACCAGAGCCCGCGACTTGCCCACTTTGCTTATCTCATCTGATGAATTGCCGGCCAGGATCTCGTCATAGCAGGCCAGGGCTTCCTCAAATCTGCCCAGGCTGATCGAAGCTTCTCCTTTAAGCTGCAGAGCCTGGATATTTTGCGGATCCAGGGCAAGAGCATCATTGCTGCCAACATAAGCCGTCTCGAATTTTCCTTCCTGCAAAAAGGCCGAACTGCGGGCCAGTAGCACTTCAACCTGACCCGCTTCTCCGGCTGTGCTCCGGCCATAAAGGGAGGCGTTCTTGAAGCTTTGCAAAGCCTCGTCGTAGCTTTCCAGGGCAAGAGATGCGTTGGCCTTGCCCAGCCACGCCTCGGCAAGGCCTTCTTTCAGCGCCAGGGCCCGCTCGTAGCTGTCCCGAGCCTCGCCAAAATCCTCCGTCAGCTCTTTTACCCTGCCGTCCTCCAGCCAGAGCTGAGCATTCTTGGCATCTTTTCTTAGGGCATAGCTAAAGCACAGCTCAGCCATCTTGTATCGGCCCAGCCGGGAGAGGGCAGCGCCTTTGCCGCCCCACGCCGATGCATTCTCGGGGTCGATCTTTATGGCGCGATCAAAGCTGTCGATGGCGCCCTGAAAGCTGCCATTTAAAAGAGATGCCTGGCCCATCTCTAGCCAGTAGGCAGCACTATCTTGAGCTGCGGTAGGTGCAGGAAGGAATAACAGCAGCATGCAAGCCAACATGGCGCAAGATGGCACCAGGGATGGAGAAGGAGGAGACTTTTGCATGGCAATCACTTGTTCTCCAGAGGATTGCAGATGGGATATATTACCAGCGCCTTCAGAGACGCACCTGGGATGCACCTTATGCGCCCATCGATAAATTATGCCTTTCAATTTCAATGAATGCGGCTCTAATTTATCCTGGCCTTGAAGGTCCTCGAATTTATATACCCAACACCGCTCCCATGGGTAAACTAAATAAGATTGCAAAGCTAACTGATTAAAATATCTGATGTATCATCATTACCAAAATGTATTGCACCAGAGATGAGAATGCGTGTTAGGAGATGAAAAAATGAAAAAAACGAATTCTAAGACGAAACTCTATTTAGCAATAATAGTATTGGCAGCATCGATCCTTACCTTAAGCATAGCCTCTTTAGGTAACGATAATCATAAGAATATAACTCGAGATCTCATAGATTTAGTGGAGGAAAATCCGGAAATCGGGAACTTGCTGGAAGCATCCATCGCAGAAGCTAAAGAAATAAATCCCGATCCGAAAGCGAATCCCGTTCAGAGCTTGTCGGATTACTATGATTTCATAGATAGTACATCCGAGCTCATCCCGCAAGATGTGCTTGAAAATCCGTCCAATCTCACACGTGACCAAATACTGCAAAGTATCTGTTACTTTTATTTCCTGGTTGACCAACCCCTGCCTGAATTAGAGAACAGGGGTCTGTACAGGAATACGATTCAGTACTATGAACCCTTTTCCTCATGGCTGCGCGATTTTGCCGATACCTGGGGATTGTTCCTTGATACCGAAGAGTCATGGAACCAAACGATTTATCAGGAGTTTTATAACGACCCGAGCTTCGGTTTACAGAACGGGTGGTATGAGTCCTCATCTAACTGGAACACGTTTAACCGATTTTTCTCCAGATACCTGGAATCGCCTGATGCGCGGCCTATCGCTTCGCCGAACAACACGACAGTCGTTGTCTCACCGGCTGATTCCGTTCCTCAGGGAATGTGGGCTATTGACAACAATTCGACTATCCAGGTAGAAAACGAATCTGAAGGATTGGAAGTTAAACTTGTGCGTTATTACAATGTCGAGGATCTGCTTGGTGAGGACAGTCAGTACAAGGATGCCTTTGCCAATGGCGTGCTCACCCACACTTTCCTGAATGTAAATGACTACCACCGTTATCATTTCGCTGTTGGTGGAACGATTAAGGAAAAGAAATCCATAGTGCAAAATGTTGCTTTAGAGGTGGCGTGGAATTCAACCGAAGGCAAGTATGATCCAATCGATTCGACCGGCTGGCAGTTTTCTCAGACCCGTGGTTATGTAATAGTGGATACGGAAGATTATGGGCTGGTAGCACTTATTCCCATGGGCATGGCCCAGGTCTCTTCGGTCAATTTTGAGGATGATGTTGAGGTGAATACCACTCATGAGAAGGGCGACATGCTCGGGTATTTCCTGTTTGGAGGATCTGATTTCGTTATGCTTTTCCAGGAAAGTGCCGGGTTTAACATGACAGCGACGTCAGGCAATCACATCCTCATGGGCGAGGAGTACGGGGTGATGAAGGGCATAGCCTAAATACGCCAAAAAAAACTGGTAACTGGACCGAATTTAGAGGTAAAATCGCGGCGGCGCCCTGGATGCCAGCATTTTGCTGCGCGGGCAGCGCCGTCGCCGTTTTGCCACTTCGTCATTAAAGGACGAGTGGAGAGCTACGATCCGGATTGCTTGAATGCATCAGATTTTGGATTATCCTAAAGTTGCCGCTGCACAATTTTTATAATAAGATCACTTCAACAGGATCGCCATCTTTCAACCCCAAAGCCCGCAACTTTACGGGTGCTATGACCTCAATCAGCTCCGCCGGATACGAGCTGCGCTCGGGCCGGACCACAGCGGCATCGATGCCGTTCAGCTTGATGCGGTAGCACTTGCACTCGCCAAAGCTCTTGCCCTCTTCCTGGAAGCCCTCGATCCTGATCGCCCGTGGGTCCGCCGGGAAGGGCTCCTCCAAGAGCACGTTCAGGGTGCCGGGAAAGGGGACAAAGCCCAGATGATGCAAAAACTGGCGGCTGTAGCCCTCTCGAGAGATGAAGTACTGGCCCTGCCCCAGGCCCGCCGAAACTTTTCCTCGCATGAATCCGATCTGCACTCTCCGAAATAGGCTCCTGCAATTATGATAACTGATCTGCAATAACTATATGCTCTTCTCGGTGATCTTAATGTTACGGTAGGGGGGCACGGAGTTGAAAAGGAGACCAGATCGGTGGTCCTTGTCCATCCTCTTTTTGTAGCAGCAATGAAGACGTTAGTGTCCAGTAAAAACCTTGTACTTCTCTCATGTAGTCCTGTTGCCCTCTTCCTCGACATCCCTCTCAAGCTTATCGAAATCTACCTTTCGGGCCTCTTTTTTAACACCTTCCAATATGATTGGTCGGTCCTTCTTCTTCAGGAGTATCGAGTCGCTTGTGGCTTCGCCTACGACAGAATCGTCGCCTGAACTCATTTTAAGCATGGCTATCAAATAGGCAGGGGCACGATCCTGTCCTTTTCGTCAATCTTTGCCGTGGACATACGCTTTTATTCACATTGTATTTAATCACTCGGCTAATGAATGATTATCAGCATTGCTGGGCACAATCTAGAAATCTAGTGGAACCTTGTTTCTGCCTGCTATAATTTGAAAATCTCATTAATATTATTGCCCATGTAGAATATCATGGCGAAAAATTTAGCTGTAACGCTTTAATTAAGGCGTTATTTATTTAATTTATATTTAAACTATCCGTTACATTCTTACAAGACTCGATAGCTTCAGCTGTTTATTCCCCAAAAAACGACATCAATAGGCAATATTTAACCTGCATCCAAAAACGGAATGAACATGACAAATGCATGAGTAGTTGCTGAAGAATGGTTGTGAGCATCTTGCCAAAGATCCGGCAGAGAAGCGCAAGCCCTATAACCTAATATCAATTATTAGCAAAAAAAGGATGTGCGAAACAAATAAACCAGAAGATAGAACCACAACCGGGATTTGGAGCAGCTTTAGGAATACTGATTATGCTGGCGGCAGCCGGACTGATGAGAAGACATGATTAAGGCAATGCACCCCATTTTTGCTTCCCAGTTTTCTGCTGGGATCGGTTTAATTTACAAATACGATAGCTGTCAGTCAGTCAAAAGCTCAGGTTAGAAAATATGGGAAATATTCCTGAAGAAGAAGACAAGCGAAAGTCAAATGTAGCACTCCTTTCTGTTATTTCTAATTCAAGTCTGGTAATTCTCAAGTTGGTCGTAGGAACAATGATCGGATCGGTCTCCATTATCTCTGAGGCCATTCATTCATCAGTGGACTTGCTTGCCGCCATTATTGCTCTCTTTGCCGTTCGGACATCCGGCAAACCGGCGGATGAAGACCATCCCTTTGGTCACGGCAAGGTGGAAAACATCTCCGGCACTCTTGAAGCGCTTTTAATCTTTCTCGCCGCAACCTGGATTCTCTACGAGGCTGCAGAGAAATTGAAAAATCCCGAGCCACTGCAAGAGGTGGGTTGGGGCATTGCAGTAATGCTTTTCTCTGTGGCGGCAAACATATTCGTATCCAATAGGCTCTCTAAAGTGGGCGATGAGACGGACTCGGTGGCACTAAAAGCAGATGCATGTCATTTGCGCGCTGATGTTTATACCTCTCTAGGGGTTTTTTGCGGCCTCGCCATCATTGTAGTTGGAGGACTGATTATACCGGATGTTAACCTGCAATGGGTTGATCCGGCAGCGGCAATAGTAGTTGCAGTGCTTATCATCAAAGCTGCGTATCATTTAACAGTTGAATCCGCCCGCGATCTGGTTGATGTGGGCCTGCCTGCCGATGAGGTAGAGGATGTCCGCAGACTAATATTGGCCTTTGCCCCTACTATCAGGGGAATCCACAGACTGCGTACGCGAAAGGCAGGCGCAAGTCGCTTTGTAGATTTCCATATGAGAGTCGATGCAACGATGTCCGTGGACGAATCACATCGCATTACGGATATGATAACCTGCTCGATAAAGGAGCGCTATCCAGGGACCACGGTTACTATTCATATTGAACCCTGCAATTGCGCTCTAGCTAAAGATGGATCATGCGGATGTTTGCTCTCAGAAGAGGCCAAGAGGGCATTGACGTCCAAGAAAAAAAACGGCTGCCAACTGCACAAAGGATCATAAGCAGGACAAAAAGAAATAAGCAAGTTTTTTGATCAATAAATATTAAAAAATAAAAAAATAGTATTTTCCTCTTAACGCAGGACTTTCTCTATCCTTTCCAGCGACTGTTTGATTCGACTTTGCGATATGGCATAAGAGAGCCGGACGTAATTTGCGCCTCCCGGCCCAAAAGCCGATCCGGGCGTGGCAGCAATGAGAGCCTCTTTGAGCAGCCTATCAGTAAAAGCATCCCCTCCGCCAAAATGGGATACATCAGGGAAGACATAAAAGGCACCCCCCGGCATGCTGCACGGCATTCCCAAATCCTTCAGGCCAGCAGACAGCATATCCCGGCGCGTCCGAAACTCAGCTACCATGGATCCAACCTCATCTTGCGGTCCCTGCATCGCGGCAACTCCGGCGTGCTGCACAAATGTAGCAGCCTGAGAGACGGAGTGGGAAAGAAGTCTTATAACCCATTTCATAATTTCCTTAGGGCCTGTGAGATATCCCAAACGCCAACCGGTCATGGCATAGGCTTTAGAAAAGCCATTAATTGTCACCGTACGATCCGCCATTCCCGGCATAGAACCTATGCTGATGTGCTCGTGATCGTAGACTATCTTCTCGTAAATCTCATCGGAAATGACGAAAAGATCGTGATCCACGGCCAGGTCGCGAATCTCTTCCAGCACATTGCGGTCAAAAACGGCGCCGGTAGGATTAGAAGGAGAGTTGACTATGATGACTTTGGTCTTGGGATTAATACTAGCAGCAAGATCAAGAGGCATAAAATTCTCATCAACTTTTCCCCATGAAACTTGTGCTCCTGCAAAGGCCACGCTGGGCTCGTAGCTCACCCAGGAAGGGCCGATAAGAACGCACTCATCACCCTCCTGCAAGAGGGTTTGGATGGCGGCAAAGACGGCCATCTTCGCGCCAGGAGTTACAATGACATCATCCGGGGTAGATGGAATCAAATTTTTTCTGGTTAGCTTCTCTGCAATAGCCTGCCGGAGTTCCGGAATGCCGCCTGTTGGAGCATAATGGGTCTCGCCCATCTTGATGGAATTGCAGCCAGCCTCGACAATATACTTAGGCGTATCAAAATCAGGCTCGCCCACGCCCATATCTATGACGTCCAGGCCGCCGGCAGCCAGCTTCTTGGCCATGGCCGAGATCTTCATAGTGGTTGATTCGTGGATGGAGGCCATCCGCGAAGAGACCATAGTCTAAACGCCCCCCAGCCTCTGCAAAAGCTTGACCGCCGCCTCGACGGCTCGCTTTGCATAATCCACGCGCTTGTGGGCATCAGGCCGGGACATCTTGGGGCCTGTGATGCCGAGGGTTACCGGTTTATCAAACTCCAAAGACAGATCCATCAGCTTTCTGGCCGCTTGCGAAACCACAATTTCATCATGAGCGGTCTCTCCTTGAATCACGCAGCCGATTGTCACCACTGCATCGATATCCTCGCGACGTAGCAGCTTCTTTGCAGCAATGGGCATGTCATAAACTCCAGGAACATAAACGACTGCAACGACCTCTGCACCCAGGAACTGGGCATGCTCTCTGCCCAACAGCTCCATCTGATAAGTGATGTCCCGATTGAACTCCGAGACGACGAAACCAAGTTGTGCCATAAGCTCCAAACCCCGTAAAGAATAGGCCCACCCCTCCTTCCTTAACTAATAAACCCATCGATTCTCAGGTCATCATAAGATCTTTCGCTTGAACGATCAAAACGCATTTATCCATGTCAGTTGTCCGATGATGAGATGCTCTATGGACCTAATTTATCTTAACGGAAAGTTTGTTCCAGCAGAACAAGCTGCGGTTTCGGTCTTCGATCACGGATTTCTCTATGGAGATGGAGTTTTTGAGGGCATACGAGCCTATGGAGGGCGCGTCTTCCGGCTCGAGGACCATGTTAAAAGGCTCTTCGATTCGGCTCAAGCCATATTGCTCTGCGTTCCTATGAGCCAGGAAGAGATGTGCGAGGCCATCCTGGAGACACTGAGGAAGAACAACCTACGTGATGCTTATATCCGACCCATTGTCACCCGAGGTTCAGGTGATCTGGGCCTTGACCCCAATAAATGCAGTCTGGCCACGGTTATCATCATTGCCATTGAGTGGGGTGCAATGTACGGGGACCTTTACGAGGTAGGTCTTACGGCAGTCAGCGTCTCTGTGCGCAGAAACGCCCCGGATAGCCTGCCGCCCAACATCAAGAGCCTCAACTATCTGAATAATATCCTTGCAAAGATTGAGGCAAATATCAAAGGTGGCAATGAGGCCATCATCCTCGATTCCCGAGGATTTCTGTCTGAGGGAAGCGGAGACAATATTTTCATCATTAAAGATGGAAAGATCTACACGCCGTATACCATAAATAATCTCAAGGGCATAACCAGGGAAGCAGTCATGGAGCTGGCCCCGGCTCGTGGCTACGATATCCTGGAGAGAGATTTAGGCCTGTTCGACCTTTACACGGCAGATGAGGTCTTCGTTACAGGCACAGCAGCGGAGGTTGCACCCGTAACCCGAGTCGATGGCAGGGTCGTGGGTACCGGCAAGCCTGGACCGGTTACAAGGGATCTCATGGCGGCCTTCAAAGAACTTGCTGGGACCACGGGCACAACTATATTCAAATAAGCTGAGAACTTGAGGGATTTTCCTTCAATTTTCCCTCTTATGGTACTTTTTTGGATATTATTTCTGACGAGTTTTAAAAACATTCGCGGCTGTGAAAGGATCTTTATTTCAGGATATACCCAATTGAGCATGATTTTTTTGCGGCATCAATCAGCGATTATACGAACGAAAATACTTCTTCTTCTAGGACCATCAAATTCGAAGAAGAGAATCCTTTGCCACGTTCCTAGAGCCAGTCTCCTCCCTTCTACGGGAATTATGACACAATTTCCAAGCAAGGTTGCCCGCAAATGAGCATGTGCATTGCCGTCGCCTCGATCATGCTGGTAGCCAGCGCCCTTTGGAGCAATTCTCTCCAAGAGATTCAAGATATCATTTATCAATGCGCCGTCCGCTTCATTGACAGTCAATCCTGTAGTTGTATGAAGGGAATAGACCAGGCAGATGCCTTTTTCTACGTTGCTCTCTCGCAAAGTCTGCTCAACATGATCTGTGATATCAACAACGTCCACTGATTTTCCGGTTTCAATCTTGATCATAATCACATATGCTTGAAAGATGAGAATTTAAGTCAAACGCATCAAAAAGGGATTGCATGATTATATGTGAAATGAAGAATAGCATAATCATTCTTGAGGATTTAGAAGGGAGGATCCGGGTTAATTCATCTTGAGGGGATGGATGATTTAAAAATCGCTTAAGAAATCCCGGACCCAAATTGTACTTATTGCCAATCATATATAAATTTTGCTGTATAACTTTTTGAGAATTTCAAATAGGAGTAATTTATCTTTATGCTTTGCCAGCGGATTGAAAAAGAAAAAAGATAAAACTATAGCATCGTATAAAAATATCAGCGCTTTTTTGGATGGATGTTTCCCCTTTCTCACGCTGTATTAGCTATCGAGGAGGAAATAGTTAATTGAATTTCTTCGTCATTCATCAGATAAGATGATGAGAACTTTTAAATGAAAATATTAATAGAAAAACAAAATGTAAAATTAACTTATTAAATATAAATAATTGAATGCCACAGTTAAATGAGAAAATTAAATGTGAATAGTTAAAACTTTTGAGTGGAAAATGTTGAATTAAAATGATATATAAAAATTTAAAACACAATAAAAACTATCCAAATTAAAATTATAGGTATTATGTAATTTGAATAATTTGCTTGGATGAATCCAACGTGGATTACTCCTTGTATCAGCCAGGAAGCCTCCGGGCCCACGGAGAATTTCATCAGCAACTTCGGCCCTCGCGTCCATCACATTGCCTTCCAGGCGGAAGAGATTGAAACGAATGTAGAGGTTTTAAGAAAGGAAGGTATGAAGTTTCTCCTTGATTTGGTAGGCATTCCTGAGGAGGAGCTGAAGCAGATCTTCCGCGAACATTCTAAAAATTCTATCCCGATTTTGGAGTATATTAATCGACATGACGATTTTGACGACTTTTTCACCAAATCTAATGTGGCCAGCCCTACCGCAGAAACCAAAGCGGTGAAACATAAAAAATAAATTCAATAGAGGCTTAAGGGAAGCAAGGCTTACTGAAAACCATAGCACAAAAAAAGGTAAGGAATGGCTGATGAATTCTATAACTTTGAGGGAGCTTGCCAGGCTCATCTTATGCATAGCTATATGCCAGCTAGCCGGAGTCATCGGCTCTGTCTTTACTGCTAGCTCAGTTACTACCTGGTATACGACCCTTGTCAAGCCCTGGTTTACACCGCCAGGATCGATCATCTCTACTGTTTGGATAGCTCTCTTTGCTCTCATGGGCCTGTCTTTATTTTTGATATGGCAAAAGGGGATAAGCGGCACGGATAGCAAAATTGCTTTAGGGGTATTTGTAGCCCAGCTTTTGGTCAATGTTCTCTGGTCCTATGCCTTCTTTGGCTTGCAGTCGCCCCTGGCGGGAGTCGTAGTAATTGTGGTCCTCTGGCTTCTCATACTGCAATGCATCATCCGGTTTTGGTCCATCAGCAAAGATGCAGCCCAGCTCCTTGTTCCTTACATCATCTGGGTGAGCTTTGCTGCTTATCTCAATTACACTATATGGAGGCTCAATCCCTGAAATATTGGCAAGAATAGAAATCAATAGAGTGTGCGGGGGGGGAATTGGCAGAGAAATGGTCAGGGAACTAAGCAGGAAGATTGGTGGGGGGTAGGGAAATAAGCCTCGGGTGGAGAAGAATTGATAGCAATTAGCCATACCGGTTTCTACATTAAGGTCTCCAGCAACGGCCTTGCCTTGATTTGCTCCGACCGATTCAAATATATGCGTAGCCACAGACATGAAATAATATAACCAGGCAAGCCTTCCGGGAGAGAAACGATCTGAAAACGGTGCCAACGACTATGTTGAATAGAACGGTGTTGTTATTATTATCAGTCATGCTCGCACTTGCTGCGACAGATATCGCTGCCATGGCCTCTCAGGACCCCATTTCTGAGGATTTTAATGGCGAGGGTTATGCCGCTGAAAATTCTTCTTACAACAATTCATCGATCTCCTTTGTTGGCCAAAACAAAGTCATCAGCTCTCCTGTGGACCTTTCCGTGGGAAGCGGCTACTACTCATCCCATCCTGTCGCCATTGGCCTTGGAGTCGGCAGCAGAACACAGCTTGCCAATGCAAATTCAGGTACATCCATGAGTCATGAGATCGGCTTTGCCCAGGAAGTCTCAGGGAAGACGGAATATGCAGTCTCTTCTACCAGCAGCCGGGGTGATTATGAGAACATCAACACAGCCACAACTCATATGCAAATCGATGAGACCGTCACGAGCGGCAAGGTTCATATCGGCGTGCTTTCGGGCAGCGATAGTTCTGCAGGCAAGAGCGGTAATCGCGGAACAGATCCTATGATTAATGCCTGGAAAAATCCGGCCATCGAGATCGAAGAGGAATATATCGGCACATATCATATATCCAAAAATTTTACTCTGAACAATAGCTACTCTGAAAAGAGAGCTCTGGATGGCTGGCTGAGTTGCTGTGGTGGAAATTATGCTATTTATCCCCCAGAGCCGGTTTTCATAAGTGCGGATGATGTCTTCAATTGCATAAGATGCAAATAGCAGAGATGAAGAGAGACCTTGCGATTAATACTGTTTCCGATTTTTGTTGCTGCCCCATCCCGTTTATTCTTGGCTAAAGGCTAAACGCAATTAGGAGCAAAAAAAGCCGTTTGATTTTGATTATTTTTTGCTGTCTGCGGACCGCGTTGTCTTTCTATTCTTCCAATTCACAGATCTCGTTAAATAGATATGTCATGAGATAGATATATCATTCGCGCCTAATATTGTGCAGAGTTTCCTGATTTCTGGGCAGAAGCAACCGGCCATAGAGCTGGGAAATGGGAGTTATGAAATTATGAAGACATATCCATATCCTGCTGGCAAGAGCGTTGTGAAATGGGTTTCCACTGATTGGCTGGGAGATCACATCAATGATGAAAACCTAATGATCCTTGACGTGCAGCCCAATGTGCATGACTATATCATGGGCCATCTTCCCCGTGCCATATATCTAAACGAGGGACTCTTTCGAACGGCGAATAACGGGCTGCCGGCCGTTTTTGTCTCGCCTGAGGTCTTGCAGCCTGTCTTTTGCCAGATAGGTCTGCAGCCTGAGAGGCCTGTCGTAATATATTCCGCTTCCGGGCGGTACAGCAAATGCACATCTGGCCTGGGGGACGGCCTGGAGCAGACCATGGTGGCCTATTCCTTGATACGCTTTGGCCACAATAATGTCTATATTCTTGACGGAGGCCTGGAGAAATGGAAGGAAGAAGGCCGGGAGCTGACCAAAGTATTTCCTTCCTGGAAAGCATCAGACTTTGAAATCTCGGTGAGAAAGGAGTATTTCATAGAGCACGAGGAATTAAAGAAGATCAAGGACCGCGAGGATGTGATCCTCTTTGACGCCCGCCCCTTTGAGTCCTACAAAGAAGGAGGCCTGTGGATCAAGAAAGGACACATCCCTGGCGCCAATAGTTTTCCCTGGCGAACTCTTATGACCAAGGATAATGCCAGGCTCATGAAAAGCGATGAAGAGCTGCAGCAACTGATCAGCAAGTTCAATATCACATCTGACAAGACCCTGATCATCTATTGCGGCACGGGACGCGAGGCCACCAATGAATTTCTCTTCTTCAAGTTCTACTTGGGCCATGAAAAGGTCAGGATCTACGAGGGCTCTTTTACAGAATGGTCCTATCATGCCGAAAGTCCAACGGTTACCGGAGAGAATCCTCGCTGAACATCGCTAAATTGAAACCTTGAACCACACTAATATTTTTTAGTAAAGGGCCGACTAATAAATTAATCAATAGCCAAATTCAATAGCCAAAATCAAAAGCAGCAAATGCGCATTGAGGTGTACTGTTATGCTCTTGGAAAGAATTGTCTCTACAGGCCTCGCCCACTACTCCTACCTGGTGGGCGACAGAAATCTGGCCCTGGTAATTGATCCTAGAAGAGATGTTGATGTCTATGTAAAAATGGCATCCGAGGCGGGAATGAGGATTGCTCACGTCCTGGAGACGCACAGGAATGAGGATTATTTTGTGGGATCGATGGAGCTGGCTGGCCATACGGGGGCGGAGGTCTGGCATGCCGACGGGGAGTGGGACTACAAATATGGACAGCCTGTCGCTGCCGGCCAGAAATGGAAGGTGGGCCGCCTGGAGGTCGAGGCTCTCGCTACTCCCGGCCATACCCCGGGAAGCATGAGCTACCTGCTGCGCGATCCTGCGGGCATTCCCTGGATGCTCTTTTGCGGGGATGCTCTTTTTGCCGGAGATGTAGGCCGAATCGATCTGCTGGGCAAAGAAAAGGCCGCGGAAATGGCCGGCCTGCTTTATGAGAGCCTCTTTGAAAAGATGCTGCCACTGGGCGACGAGGTCATCCTCTGCCCGGCCCATGGGTCTGGCTCAGTATGCGGCGAGTTAATTGCCGAGCGCCTCTGGACTACCATTGGCCTGGAGAAAAAGCACAATGCAAGGCTGCAAGCAAAGAGCAAAGAGCAGTTCGTGGCCTCAATATTGAAGAGCCAGCCGGATCGACCTCCCTATTTCCGCCGCATGGAAAAGGTGAATCTGGAGGGCAGGCCGATTCTGGGTGCCCTTCCAACACCCCAGCCCATGGATGCCAAGAGCTTTTTTGCACTTTCCGAAAAGGCCCAGATCCTGGATACGCGCCAGGAGCTGGCTTTCGGTGCAGCTCACGTTCCCGGCTCCCAATCCATCTGGCAGGATGGGCTGGCCAGCTTTGCCGGCTGGTTTCTCAGCTACGATCGGCCCATTCTTCTCGTAGGCGAGAGCAATTCTGTCGAGAACGTAGTTGCTATACTGGTGCGCCTGGGCTACGATGACATCGCCGGATTTTTGGCAGGAGGCATGCTGAGCTGGCACATGTCCGGCCTGCAGTCCGCAGCCATCAGAACACTTACAGTGCAAGAGCTCTGCCGGCTGCTGGATGAGGGTGAAGCTATCTCGATTTTAGATGTCAGATCCGAGAGCGAGCTTGATAGAGACGGCAGAATCGAAGGTGCGCAGCATATCCACATCACTGCCATCGCCGAGAGAATGGATGAGGTGCCCAAAGACAAGGAAGTATACATCTTCTGCGGCAGTGGCATGCGGTCCATGGTGGCGGCAAGCTTTCTAAAGGCGAGGGGCTGGAAGAGACTGGCTGTCATTTTAGGAGGCATGGCCGGTTGGAGATCGAGAACGTGCCCAATTAAAAGATAGACCTTGAGAGAGAGGGCTTCATTGCTGCTCTTTCCACATCAAGTCATTCAAGCCCACTCTTTTTTGCGTCTGTTGCAGCTTTGCGTCAACAGATGCGTTTCTTCTCGTGCATGCCGTCTTCGTCTGTTATCTCTTGCTAGTTTCGCCAGGCACTAGATTAAAAACGATGGTCTTGAGGTTGGTCATCTCCTCGATGCTGTAGCCGATGCCCTCACGCCCCAGCCCGGATTGCTTTATTCCTCCGAATGGGAAATAGCCAACGCCATGAGATGGGCAGTCGTTGATGGTAACCTCGCCGCATTCCAGGGCCCTGGCCACGCGCCACATGCAGGAAAAGTCCCTGGTAAAGACGCATGACTCCAGGCCGAACTGGGATTTGCGGGCAAAATTCAAAGCCTCCTGCTCGTTCTTGCAGCGGATAATGCTGATCACAGGCCCAAAGACTTCTTCTCTGGCGATTCTTGCATGGGCTGGAACATGGTCAAGTACCGTCGGTTCAAAGTATGTGCCCTGGAATTTGCCGCCCCTTAAAAGCTCGGCTCCCTTGGAAACGGCATCCATGACCAGGTCATTTATGCCCGAGGCGGCGCGGGGGCTGATGACCGGGCCGATGCTCACAGTCGGGTCCCTGGGATCGCCCAGTTTCCATCTGTCAACCTCGGAAACGATCTTGCGGCTTAGAGTTTCAGCGATGGGCTCGGTGGCCAGGACAGCGCTCACGGCATCGCACCTCTGCCCGGCAAACTTTAGCGATCCATAGACGCACTTGGTGGCAGCCAGATCCAAATCTGCATCCTCTAAGACCAGAGCGTAGGCCTTTCCCCCCAACTCCAGGTGAAGCTTCTTCATGACTGCTAACTCAGAGATCTTTTTTCCCACAGGAGTGCTGCCTGTGAAGTTGATCATATCCACGTTCTCGCTCTTCACCAGCGCGTCTCCGCTCTCTTCTCCTCTGCCGGTAATCAGATTCATGCTGCCTTGGGGCACTCCCGCGCTCTCCAGAACTCTGGTCAGCAGTATGGCCGAGATGGGGTTGCTGCTGGAGGGCTTTATGACCACCGAGTTTCCGGCCAGAAGGGCAGGAACTATCTTGGCGGCGGCAATAAAGAGGGGATAGTTGAAGGGAATTATGGCGGCCACCACGCCCACCGGCTCGCGAATTGTGAGTGCCATCTTTTCTTTGGTGCTGAAATTCCAGTCACCAGGGATCAGCTCTCCCCAAAAACGATTGGACTCTTCCCGAGAGAGCTTTAATCTCTGCAAGGCAGCATCAAACTCGCCCTTAGCATCACTTTTTGTCTTGCCGGCCTCTGTCTGAAGCACATGCACGAATTCGTCCTGATGCTTTTCCAGCAGGACTGCGGCGCGTTCAAAGATCTCGACGCGTTCTCTGCCCGGCAGTTCATTGATGCCCCTTTTCTCTTTGGCGGCCTTGGTGGCTGAAATTACATCGCTAACCGTTGCCTGCTGGGCTCTTGCCACGACGCTGCCATTGATGGGAGTATGAACGTCCAGCAGCTCTCCCCTTTCGCTGCTTCGCCAGTTCCCGTCGATCAGCATCTTGAAGACGGCAATTCCTTTCATTGTGTCATAAATTCCGTCAAAGTCGGAGCCTAACTGCAGCTGCCAATCACCGTTTCCCATTTTATCGACCTACTGGATGTTTTCCAATTTAACAAACGCCAAGACTTTAATCGTTTGAAGAATTTTGCAGAATTAGATAGGATGCAAAATATGCTCTGTTTGATTAACGGGGCATTAAAGAATATAAATTTTGCTAAAAGCATATGAATATATTCCGATATGAATCGTTCTTAATGGACTGAATGTGCCAGATCAATTTCCGGAAAAATCAAAAATCAACAAAAATTTTGGATCGAGGGCATTGACTCCTCGATCCCGGAAAAATTTTGAATCGTTCTCTTGGCTTCACATAGAGAGCCGTATGGGCACAAGCACCTGGTCGATGACGTAGACAATGCCGTTATCGTACCTCTCAGACTTCAAGACATTGGCACCGCCCACCAGGCCCATGTTTGCATCGACTGCCAAAGAGTCTCCCTGCATGGTCTTGACGGAATTGGTTTCGTTCATGTTGAGCAGGCCCTTAGCGTCCACAATGTGGTAGGACAGAAGGTTCATCATACCCGCATCTTTCTTGCTGATGGTATCCAGGGAAGCTTTGGCATCATTGAACGCCGCATCGCTTGGGGCAAAGACTGTAAAAGGCCCACCTATCAGGCTCTCAAATCCCATCAGGCCCTGACCGTTGAGCGTCTCCTCAAGTCCCACGTCCTTGATAGCTGACGCGAACTTCTTGGCGCCCAGATCGTCAGCCGCCTCGGCCACACCCAGGCTGGAGCTGGCCATGGGGAGCAGCACTTTGTCAATCACGTAGATAGTGCCGTAGTCGTAGCTCTTGGATGCTGTGACATTGGCTCCATTTACAGTCATGCCTTCGGCGCTTTCAATGGTCAAATTCTCCCCTTGCATTGTTCTTGCTGAGGAGAGTTCGGTGATATTTTCAAAGCTGCCGTCATTCCAGACTATGTGATAGGCAAGGATCCGCTTCAGCTCGGTAGCGTTCTCCTTTATGGCGCTCATGTCAGCATCAGTAACTGCTGCAAAGGCCTCATCGCTGGGCGCGAAGATCACGAAGGATTCGGAGGCAAATGTGAGCACTCCCTGGTTATTCAGAGTATCCTCCAGGCCTGCGCTTTCGATCGCGGCTGAGAATTCATTAAGGCTCAGGTTGGCAGCTGCATCGATTACGCCGATTTTCGCCGCCTCGCTGTCCTGGGCGAAGCTGGAGCCCGTGCACAGCAATGCTGCTATGAACAAAAGGCTTAGCAAAATCCCACTTTTTTCAAACATTACTTTAACCTCCACTCATTCACTAGCAAAGTGATAGGCGGGATAAAAGATAAATCTTTTCGCATTCTTCTGAGGATATTTGGCCTGATGCAAGAGCCGAAATATTGAATAACGATCGGGTGTTTATGACCGGTGTGAAATCAAGCCCTCTCCTCACTGTCGTTTTGCTGGTCATGCTTTCGCTAGCTTTTCCTGGCCTTGCCCACGTGCCCCTCATGACTGAGGGAAATGAGAACATCTCCTCAGCCATGCACATCTCCGATCCGGGCAAGTCCTGGGCGGTTTATGGTTCTCTTGAGAAGGACGGCGTGCATTACTACAACTTCGATCTGGAGGAGGGCGAGCGAATTTATCTCTCCCTTTTCAAGTCATCCGATGCAAAAGAAAGGGATTTTCTTCCCGGCCTGGTGCTCCTGGGTCCGGGATTAAAGGATGGAGAAAAGCTTGCCCGGCAGCTAGCCCTGCCTTCGCAAGCTTCGGCCTTGAAAACCCTGGCAGCGGAGGGCAAGAGCGCTGCCAATGCCATCTATGAGCCCTTCGGGCCCAGTAATTTCATTGAAGTGGCGGAAATAAACATATCAGCACCAGAATCTGCCCGCTACTATGCTGCAGTCTATAGTAATAGTACAAATGGCGCAAGTGCGAAGGGTACGAAGGGTACTAACAGCACTATCGGACATTACGGCCTGGCGGTGGGCTACCGGGAGGAGTTCAGCTTCTCGGATAGGATAACTACGCCCATCCGGCTCATATCTGTTTATCTCTGGGAGGGCCAGAGTCTGGCTGTGATACTCATTCCCTACCTGGTGGCGGAGATCATAGCTCTCCTGTTCTTCTGGCGTGGCTCTCGTCGCACCTCATTTTGCCTGGCCGGATCTTTAGCCGGATTTCTCTTCCTGGCCACCAGCGCCTCGGTCTTTACTCAGATGATCTTCTCCCTCACTCGTGCTCCTTTTGGGCCGGAGGTGTACATCACTGTGCTAATTGCAGTTTTCAATGCCCTTTTGGGTGTAGCAGCCATTCGTCTGGCCAGAGGAGAGGCGGGGATACTGCAAAGAGTCCTCCTGGCCGTCCTGGGAACTCTCGCCCTGCTGGCTGGCTCGGGGATGATCATGGGTCCCATTCTGGCAATAGCGGCAGGCTTCCTGCCCTCGAAGAGCGGAAGCATTTTCGGCAATCCCGCCGCGAGAGATAACCTGAAAAGTTGATTAAGAAACCCTTAATCAACTTTGCAAAATTTTTAAATAGGTTTAAGAATACATTGAGCCCTGAGGGAAGATAATGCTCAAAAAAAAATGCATCATTGCTGATTTTATTAGCTTTGGTTTCTGTGGTCGCCTTGAACGGCTGTGTTAGTAAAGCCGATAGTAATCCTCTAAAGGTAACGGACCTCGAAATCGTTCCCGGTCAGATAAAGACATCGACGATCGAGTTGAAGGTTATAACTTATATCGAGAACTCTGCTGAAGGTTCTGCTGCAGGGAGCAGCAAGAACACATCCCTGTTGCTAAAAGCCACCAGTACAGGCAGAGATTTCCTTGCCAACCAAACCACGACATTTATCGGCAAGATCCCGCTGGAGAAGACTGTTAACGTCACCCAGACCCTGACGCTTCCCAAGAAGGGCGGCTACAGGCTGGAAGCTACGCTCTTTGAGGAGGACAAGGAAGTAGACAGGGGGTACAGAACGGTTTACCGCCTGGAGAGTCTTCCCGCAGACAGCCATGCGATCGGCCTGCAAATCGACGGCATCGACTTCCTGGTGCGAAAGGCGACGGAAGATAAGGTAGTCATCCAGAGCGACATTTACGTAACAAACTATGGAGCCGAGGCAAGCCAGGATTATAAGCTGATGCTTAAAGCTACCGACATCGATTCAAAGCTGGTGGCGGACAAGCAGTGGAGCAATACCGGGATAATCGCTCCCGAAGAGACAGCTATTAGGAGCGTTAACCTCACTGTCCCGGACAGGTACAACTATGTTGTGGACGTCCTCATCTGGAACAATTCCACGATTGTTGGCCAGGGACAAGACTATGTGCAGCTCAATGCTACAACCATGCTCTCGGAAAAACAGCGCTTGGCAACCAGAGGAACGAGCACGGGAGTATTCGTCAATGAGGTAGCGGCTGGAGCAGTGCCTGAAGAAATGAGTGTCAGCGAATTCGAACGCCCTTCAGAGTCCGCAAAAACAGCAGCAGAGGCACCTGGTTTCATGGG
The DNA here is from genome assembly GCA_035527135.1 of Methanothrix sp. Taxonomy (GTDB): domain Archaea; phylum Halobacteriota; class Methanosarcinia; order Methanotrichales; family Methanotrichaceae; genus Methanothrix. The sequence continues at coordinate 51,344 of DATLBD010000141.1, forward strand.
ATTGACGGCTATGATCATGATCAGTCTGGCGGCGGTGGCAGTGCGAAAGAGGCGATAGGACTGATTTGAGCACGACCATTTTTCATTTTTTTGCACAACATATATATATCGATTTGAAGTTGTTATTTCGAATCGAAGTCAAGAGATGGCAAAAAATGGCAAGACTTATCAAGCTGCATGAAATCGAGGAATTTTCAGAAGTCAAAGCTATTCCAGATGACACAGTTACCTCACAGATTATTTCCAATATTCGCTGCCTTGATGAGAAATCTGAGCTTGAACCTTTTATCAGAAATATAATACACGATCCTAATAGTACGCCGCATGGACCGACTGAAATTGCGGATATAATTACGACTCATGTACAGATCAGAGGCGAAAAACAACTGGCAGCATTTATTTTAAAAGGAAAAAGTTTTGATAGAGTTTCTAGCAAAATAGTTGTGCATCAATTTGCAAAAGTGAGGCAGATCAGGGGCCTAAATTTAATGGTCTTTTTAGCTGTTGGAGATATTCAAGATGATGCACAAAGAGACTTTGTGCAAGCTGCAATTGATGCCAATTCTAATTATATAATAATTGATGCACACGATTTGGCTCGCCTGCTTATTGGCTATGAGATGATATGTCCTAAGGATGGAACACCCTTTGATGATCAGGGAAATTGCAGAAATGGTCACATCCGTGATGAGGGTTTAAAGCTCGAATTAAATGTTAGAGAAAAAGCTCGTTATATCATTTATAGTCAGAAAGATGTGAGCGTTGGAGGCGCGAAGAGATACAGCGCGATTGTTCTTCTTGATCCTCATTATGCTAAAGACATAAAAAGAAATATAATTAGAGAAGCAACAGAGAAAATAAAAAATAGTAACTATTATCGTAATGAAAGAACCAAGATAAGATGGGGAAAATCCAAAGCTCACGTGGTATGGCTATTTGTTGCATGCGATATGGAAGACATAAAAAATGCCAACTGGTTTTGCCAATCTTGTTGGATGGATCGTTCTTCGAAGAATAACATAATACTCCCACAGCCACTGAATGGGAATGACAAATATGAAGATATAGATATCCATTGGAATGATGATTATAAATCTATTAAAGATTTTATGGAATCAATAACAGGAACCAAAGAAGATGTACTTGGACAAATTGATTCAATATTACAGGACATGATATGTTTGGCGAAGGGTTGTATTGAAGATTTTGATAATTACATTGCAGGATACGTCTCTGAAGAAGATTTTTTATTAAAAATGCATGACGCAGAGCCGAAAATAAGAAGCTTGTATCTTAAAGCAGGCAATATTCCGTTGCCACCGATCGATTGTAGCAGTTACAATCAAGCATGTCAAAATATGTTCGCCAATATAGATAATATGACTTTATTTTTTTCAGCAAGAGGACTCGAAACATGGGACCAACCAACGAGAAAAATTCTCATGAAAACTGCCATACAAGATTTTTATAAAAATATAAAAAGAACTGAATTGGAGAAAGATAAAATTTAATTACTTAAAATAGGCCACAAAAGGTACAACCCTGTGCGCTCTGTCCCCCCTTCGCATGATAGCGCAATCAACCTTCGCCCAGAAAGTCCTCTAGAGTCGCATTTCTCTTGTTTTGCACCAGCCGCAGCCCCGCTGCCTCCTGATCTCTTCTTGGCATTTGCCGGCGAAATGCAGCTAGGTTCTTTCTCTCCGGGCAGTACTGGCTGTCGTAGTAGACCTGCCAGAGGCACTCCACATTGGCGCTATCCTCGCTGCAATGCAAGGCTGACTTCAGCCTCTCCAAAGTTTCGGTCATCCCTCCACCATGATCTCGCCAGATCCTGCCCTCCCGGCAAAGCGAGATCCAGCTCTCGCTGCCGTTTCCCAGCACTATTATTATCCCGGCGTTTCTGCGGGAGAAGTGATCGCAGATATTCTCACCAATTCTGTTTCTGGGCTTGAAAAATCCGTAAAGCACTCGTGTGCCCAGGGGCTGTAATCTCACAAATGCCTTCATCCTGTGCACCTCGCCCATAACGGCATAGACCATCTTTTTTATGCGGGCAACTTCGGGATGAAGGGAGACTTCCACTTCCCCAGCCTTGAGCTGCCCGGCCCTGGCAAGAAGCCTCTCATTGCAGTCCCGGTGCAATGAGAGATCGTAGAGGAAGTTTTCCGGAACTTTCAAGCCTGCCACATCTCCAAAGTAGTATCTCTCCAGCCGTTGATCTTCAGAAATGGCGCCGCTCTTTTGATCCTGACGCCCATTGCTGCCAGCTCCGCCCTGGCCGCAATTGGCTGCCTTTTCCGGAAAGCCACAATCCTTTGCGCGCTCCGAGGCCCAATGCCCGGCACTCTCAGCAGCTGCCTAAATGGGGCCGTATTTGGGTCCACGGGCCCGTCCATGAACTCCCTGGCAATGGCCATCTTTGGATCGGCATTTGAGAGAAAGCCGTTCTCGTTAAAGGCGTGGCTGATCTCGCCGGGCTGGAAATGGTAGACCCGAAAGAGCCAGTCCATCTGATAGAGGCGGTGCTCTCTCCACAGCGGCTGGCCCTCTCTGTTCTCAAAGGGCGTGCCCCGCTGCGGGGAAAAAGCGCTGTAGTAAGCTCTTCGCACTCCAATCTCTTTGTACTCATAAAGCACTCTTTTGAAGATCTCCTCATCGCTCTCTCCGGCTGCACCTACCACAAGCTGGGTGGTCTGGCCGGCGGGCAAAACGTTCTTGGTCGTCAGGTCTCGAATATACCTCTGCCTTTGCAGGATATCGCTCTCGTAGTTCTTGGTGGCGCAGATCTCACTCATGTGCGAGGCGGATGCAGCCTCTAAATTTATGCTGACTCGATCTGCCAATGCCATGGCTTCCTGGATGTGGGCCCGGGTGGAGCCGGGCAAAACCTTGAGATGAATGTATCCGGAAAAGGCGTGCTTCTGGCGAAGCAGCCTGGCTGTTTCTACCATCTTTTCCATGACGGTGTCCTCATCTCGGCCCGCGCCGGAGCTGAGAAAGAGCCCTTCAATATAATTCGACCGGTAAAGGGAGAGGGTGATATTGGCCAGCTCTTCCGGGGTATAGGAGAAGGCTCTCACTTTGCGGCTGCAGTTTGCAGCATTGGTGCAATAGCTGCACTGATGGGTGCAGTGATTGGTGTAAAGGGTCTTGAAGAGGCTGACGCATCTGCCGTCCTGGGTGAAGGCGTGACAAATTCCGGGCAGTGGGATCTCACGAGGGGAGAAAGTGGACGCGCAGACGTCATGCCTGGTGCCCTCTCCCAGAGTGCTGAGCTTCTCGGCATTCACTCCCCCGGTCGGGCCCATGGTGTCGAATCTGCACTCCTCTGCCAGGTGGGCGATCTTCTCCAGGGTGACCATTGGGATTATACGGGAACTTATGGATTATAACCAATATGCAAGCGGGGCGAAAGTGATCTGCATTCATCTCTCTGCATCTTCTCTTCGAAATCCTTAACATGTTGCAGGTGCATAAATTATGTACCGGCAGAGCGGAGAAGATTATGGACCCGAAAATTATGATGGAGAGAATCGGGCAGATAATAAGCAATTATCCCGAGGTGCAGACTGCCTATATCTTTGGCTCATTTCTGGAGAGAGAAGATTTCCGAGACATAGATATTGCCCTGCTTCTCTCTGAGAATCTTTCTTCATATAGAGCCCTCAAACTGGCCCTGCACATCGGCAGCGATCTGGATCTAGGGATCAAGCCAGGCCGTGACTTCGATGTGAGAATTCTAAATAATGCACATCCAGAATTCCAGTATGAAGTGGTTAAGAATGGACGATCTGTTTTCTCCCGAAACAAACAGGAACAGTATGACTTTGAGGCAGAAGTGATATCTACTTACCTGGACCTTAAAGAGATGTACGATTCATACGACAGGAAATACCTGGCGAGGGCGCAAATGGGATCAAAACCGCACCACTTCTCTTGTGGAGGAAAATAAATGTCAGAAGATGTCTTCAAGATGCCCCGTATGGGAAAGGCGGAGTACGACCGGCTGGTGGAGGAGCAATATGTCTGCCGCATTGCTTTCAAGGGGGAGACGCATCCTTACATCGCCCCGTTTCTTTATGTGTTTGATGGCAGGTTCATGTACTTTTTATCCACCAATTACGGCAAAAAGGTGCAGTACTTCCGGGACAATCCCGTTGTGACTGTGGAGATAGAGCACTACTCTCCCGATCTGTCCGCATTCAGCTTTGTGGCCCTGCCCGGGCGGCTGGTGCAGGTTGAGGATGCCGGGGAAAAAAAGGCGGTGCGAGAGCGGTTTGTGCATCTGATCAAGAGCAAAGCTCTCTCTTCCAATGTCCTCTCCGCTCTGGGCCATTCGCCGGAAGAGTCGGTGGAGGTCTTGCTGGCAGGAGAGAAGAGCTCTGTCTGGAAGCTGGTGGGCGTCAAGGTTGACGAGATCTTGGGGCTGAAGAGCCATAGCCTTTAGCTCCAGGCAATTTTTGGCCGTTGACCTGGCGGATGCCTATTTGCCTACAGCCCGCGTTCTCTCTGATCTTTATCCCTGGACAATCCAAACCTTTCGATTTCACAAATTCAAATGTGTCATTTATGTCGTATGCGCCATCCGCCAAAACCTCCTCAATATTGACGGTTTCAACAAAGGGCGCAAAAGCTCGCTATCCGATGTGTTTTCTTCTGTAACTTGTAGTGACATTAATCTCTTTGATTCAACATCGACTGCCACATGGACTTTAAGCCTCCTCTGCGCTGCTTTCCATGCTTCTCGCGCATCTAATCCCCTCTATTGTTACCTCTATCCCCGTTGAATCAACTGCAACAACTGCATCATTCTAATGTATCTCTATCCCAAGATTTTATGCTTAGAGATATGCTTATGGTGTGTGGTGTAATCAGCCGCCACTAATCCAGGTCCATAGACGGAAATCCGTCCAATCAACTCCTCTAACTGACGATATGGCATCAAAAAAAGAAGTATATTATTAAAATATACGCTATAAAAATATTTTGCTATTTGTAAGGGAACCTCGTTTCCGCCTATTCATCTCTTTTAACTAGCGTCTCCCAATTTTTCATATAACTCAAATCAAGATAGAAATTCGCCTCTTCGAACGAGTTTGGCATTGTATTCAGGCCAACCTCTTATATCAATATATTAATGATAGTAACGATATATTTTTACTATAAAAGTTTATGCAACACGCACCGTTTGCCGAAAAAAATGATGAAAATATCTCAAATAAGGATCATAATTATTTCAGCTTTGACAGAAGAGATTTTATGCTTTGATTCGAATATGGACAAAAATAGAATTCTAGCCGATAAAAAGGGAGGCCGAATGAGAAAGACCCAGCAACAGACAGCTCTGCTAGCTATTGTTTTATTGCTGATCTGGTGGCAGGCAGGCCTTTGGTATCAGGCCCAGCTTATAACTGATGAGCGGGCGCGGGTTGCCGGCCAAATCGATCCACACGGCAACTCTTTAGCAATGGCCATTTCTCAGCGTCTGGAAATGCTGGATGGCCTGCATGCCTTCGTCCAGGCGGAGATCGAATCATCCAAGCCCGCTTTGGATGAAAAGTTCGAATGCTTCTCAGCCCAAGTTTACTCCGGCACCAACGGCATTTCTAATCTTGCCATAGCACCAAATGGTGTCTTTGCGTATGTCTATCCTGCCAGGGCCAATGAAGCCATGATCGGACGAAGCCTTTTCCAGGAACTTTCCCCCGGCTTTCGGGAGGACGTGCAAAGAGCCATTGACACTCATCGCCCGGTTATCACCAATCCTCATGAGATGAAGAGAGGCGGCCTTGGCATGGTTGCCAGGAAAGCCGTCTATAAGAATGAGACATTCTGGGGAATCATTTCTATAACCATCGACATCCCGTCGGTCCTGCAAGCGGCAGGATTGAACCATACCTCAAGCGGCCTGGATATGGCATTAAGAGATAGCAGCGGACAAGCATTCTTTGGCGAAAGCCGCGTATTCCAATCCGAACCGGAGGTCTATAGAATAGAGCTGCCCGATAGCTACTGGGAGCTGGCAGGAGCACCCCGGGGAGGGTGGATTAACTCAGTGCAAGTGCCGCTGAGAATCGCCCAAATGGCAGGACTGATAATTATTGGACTTCTAATCAGCCTGTTTTACCTGGCTGCCAGCAGACAGGAATTCTTGAACCAGATGGTAATAAAAAAAACAGCTGATCTGAATAAAGAGCTGACCGAACGCAAGCGTGCTGAAAAGGCTCTGCAGGAGAGTGAGCTATATTTAAGAGCCATATTTGAAGCGACTAAGGATGTATCATTTATCATTGCTGATGCCAGGAATCAGGACCCCCTCATCCTTGAGTTTTCCCCGGGAGCTGAGAAGATCTTCGGTTACCGGCGCGAGGAGGTTTTGGGAAAGCCGGTTTCATTGCTGCTTCTTCCCGAGGACCGCGATAGATTAGATGAAGCTTATCGCCGCATGAAAGAAGAAATCACACTGTCAGGATTTATAACTTTAGTGAGGCGCTCCCTAGAGAAATTTCCGGCAATGTTCTCCATATATCCTCTGCTCGATGAGTCGGGTGAGATTTATGCAGCTCTTGGCGTCTGCATAGATATCACCGAGCAAAAGAAGATGGAGAAGGAACTGGTCCGGGCCAGGAACGCAGCAGAGGCTTCGGCAAGGGCGAAGGCCGAGTTTACTGCCAATGTAAGCCATGAGATGAGAACGCCCCTTAATGCCGTCATAGGGATGACGGACCTTCTCTTAGAAAGCGATCTTGACCCGATAAAGAGAGATTATGTGGGGACCATTCGCAGCAGTGGCCTTTCCCTGCTGGCCATCATCAACGAGATACTGGACTTCTCCAAGATCGATGCCAGAAAGATGGATATTGAGCATCTGCCATTCGATTTGCAGGAAGTCCTGGAGACATCCCTCGATCAGGTTGCCGCCCGAGCCGATGAGAAACGCCTGGAGCTGGCTTATGTTCTGGCAAGCGATGTACCACAGAAAATGGTAGGCGATGCCCAGCGGCTGGGGCAGATTCTTGTGAACCTTCTCAGCAACGCCATCAAGTTCACTGAATCGGGAGAGGTCACAGTCTTCGTTACAATCGAGAAAAAAGAAAACATATCTAACGGTGTATCTAATGGCGCGAGCGAGGGCAATGGACTGGATTATCATTTCATAGTCAGCGATACCGGGATAGGCATCCCAGAGGATCGCATGTCGCGCCTTTTTGTCCCCTTTAGCCAGGTAGATACATCACTCGCCCGCAAGTACGACGGAACTGGTCTAGGGCTGGCCATCAGCAGCAAACTGGTCCAGCTGATGGGCGGTCGAATCTGGGCGAAGAGCAAAATCGGCGAAGGATCTCAATTTCATTTCATCATTCCGGCAATACCTGCGATTGATGCCAATTTACCTGAAAAAAGCACAGCCATCGTTGCCGGCACTGCCATAAACCGAGATGTTGGGGATGCTGGGAGGTATTCCATATTGAGAGGCAAGAAGGCACTGATTGCGGTCGGAAAAGAGGCCAGCCGTGAGATGCTTGCCAGTCACCTTCACTCTTTTGCCATGGCCTCAGCGAAAGCAGGCTCCGGCTTGGATGCCATCAAGCTGCTGGACCGGGACAGGTACGATGTAATCATAACTGATGTCGATATCCCAAAATGGCCCCTTCTGGGGGAAAGATTGCGCCGGCCGGATCTGCAATCGCTGCCCGTGATAGAGGTCGCATTTTTAGGCCAGAAGGCTGGAACCACTGAGGCAAAAATCAAGGCCTTTTTAACCAAGCCGGTCAGAGAAGCGCAGCTTGGCAGTGCATTGCTGCGCATTTTTGGGGATAAGGAAAAATCATTAGAGACAGAGACAGAAACTGCTTTGCCATCCAAGGGATACCTGGATTTTCGCATTCTTCTGGCAGAGGACAATCCAGTCAACCAAAAAGTAGCATTAGCCATGCTCAAGCATCTGGGGTATAAGGCCGATTTGGCCGCCAATGGCAAGGAAGTGCTGAATAGTCTAGAGCAAAAACCCTATGATGTGATCCTCATGGACATCCAGATGCCGGAAATGGACGGGCTGGAGGCTACAAAATTCATTCGTAGTAGCTTGCCTGCTGCCGGACAGCCCAAGATAATCGCCATGACCGCCTATACCCTGCAGGGAGATCGGGAGCGGTGCATTGCCGCCGGAATGGATGAATACATCAGCAAGCCAGTGAAGATGGAGGAGCTGAGAGATGCTCTACAGAGGGTGGTTAAATCCGGTTAAAATTACTTTGATACGGCCAACGTCAGATTCCCATGAGGCATGACCAGCATGCGTGCATCCCTGCCCTGCTGCGCCCTGGCCAGCTCAAGAGCCTGCTCAAGAGTTGCCGCAGGAGTCATGAAGCACATCTCTGCCCATTCTTTGGGAAGAGTGGAGACCAGGATCAGGTGATGCTCCAGGGACTCCTTAGCCAGGAAGGCGGCCTTGTGTCCGCCGAACTCGTACTCCCGGCCGAAGCGCTCCCAGCAATCCTCAGCAGATGTCGCTTCCTTTGCCCAGCGCTCGAAGACAGGATGGCCCAGCCCCTCACAGCACTCCGCCACCAGGATGATGCTTCCACCCGGCAGTGCAGCATTCTTAGCATTGTCCAGCGCTTTTTGAGCCTGGAAGAGGTTGATGTCTTTTGGCCTGCCGCCGGCACAGGTTACAACGATCTCTGCCGGCTGGACGGGGCGACGGTACATGCGATCCACGCTAGCAGCTCCGATGCGATGCGCAGAGATAAAGTCGCCTGCAACCGACTGCACGATCTCTTTTTTGCCATTGAGCACGACATTCAAAATGAAATCAAGTCCTGCAATCCCGGCGGCATCCTCCATGTCCTGGCGTACGGGACTATCCAGCCTCCCGGTAATTGAGAGCGGATCTCTCATCAGCTCGTGGTTCTTTATCACAGATCGCTCCGAGCTGACTCCAGGCAGGACGGCCTTGGCTCCGCCGCTGTAGCCGGCATAATAATGATATTCGATATTTCCTGTGGCCACGATGAGATCCGAGGAGGCGACGCTCTCCAGGATCTCAACGGGCGTTCCCCGCCGCGTCTCGCCCAGAGATACGCAGGCTTGAGGATCGTGCTGCATGTAGGGCAAGATCGTGCAGTCCCGCAAAAGCAAGCGCTCTTCCCCAGCCGTCATCCTGCGGTGCGTGCCCAGAGCAAAGACGATTTTCAGATCTGTAATGCCCAGGCCCTTGAGCCTGCGGATGAGAGGAGGAAGCATGAGGTGGCTGGGGGCGGGCCGGGTGATGTCGCTGACCAGGATAGAGGCCGATTTGCAGCCTGCAAAATCATCCAGACTTCTTCCCTCGGCATGATCTATCGATCTGTCAATCTCGCCAGGGAGCGAGGCAGGAAGCTCCTCTGCCAGCACAACTTCGGCTCCTCGGGTACTCTCGCCGATCATCAGATCCAGGCATCCCTGACCATAGCTTAGCTTAATTTCGTTATTTTCTGATTTCATGAGCCTCATTCTCGATTATGTCTTCCAGATCACAGCGCGGCTTAGCATCTCGGAAAAGGCCTCGAAGATGGGCTTGTCCGTTTCAATGAGGAAGTAGTCAGCGCCAACCTGGCTGCATGCCGCTCTGATGCGATCATTATGCTCCGCCATGCGTCTCATATACTCCTGCCGCTCTCCTTCCGTTACGCGGGTGATAAGAGGCTGGCCGCTCTCCAGATCCACGAACTTCATATCGCCTCCGAAACGTAGCTGCGTCTCTTCTGGTGCCAATACTTGAATTACCACCAGCTCATGCCCGGATAGTCGATAGATGCTGGACAGGACATCATCCGTCTCACCCAGGAGATCGGATATCAAGACCACCAGGCTTGTAGTCTTGAGAAGTGCTTCCAATTGATCTGCGATGGCGAGCAGGTTCGTGCCGCCCCGGGGAGCGGTCTCATCCAGCTCAACGATTGATTGAAAGAGATTTCTTCTTCCCCGCTTGGGCTCACCTGGATAGAGCTTCTTGCAGAAGAGCGATATGGCATATTTCTCATTTTCCATGGTGGCGAGATAGGCAAAGCCGGCTGCAAGGCGCGATGCATAGGCGAACTTTCCTTCATAGCTCATGCTGGCGCTGCCGTCTAAAAGGATGTGCACCACGAGGCTTCTCTCCTCCTCGTGCTCCCGGATGTAGAGCTTCTCGGTTCGCCCGTAGACTTTCCAGTCCACCAGCTTGAAGTCGTCTCCTTTGCGGTACTCCCGGTAGCCGACTGGGCTGATGCCGTGTCCTAAGCGCAGGGACTTTCTGCCTCCGCTGTAGGCGGTCGACACCCGCTTTTTGACAAGCAGGGAGAACTTCTCCAGCTCTTTGAAGAACTCTGTATCCATGATTTGTCCTGAAGACCTAAGACTTAAAGATGCACTTTTCAGAGGGACTGGCTCTTTAAAATGTCCGTTACCACCTGGTCGCGTGTGAGCCCCTTTCTCTC
>DATLBD010000142.1:0-18871 GCA_035527135.1 Methanothrix sp.
CGTCTAAAAGCTCGTTCTGCTATTGTCTGATCAATAGGAGTTTTTCCACCACTCGCCTGGGCCAACTCGATGGTGTATGCCAGAAGCCGGACAAAGTCCCGCAGAACTCCACCACTTTTTTCTGCCAAATGCTTCACCACATCACAGGCAAATAGATGCTGAACATCTACCCTTTCCTTTGCTACTTTGCAAAGAAGATCTTTTCCCATCTCGCAGGGGGTTCCGTCCTTTTCCTGCACCTTGATCATTGGCAGGACGACATAGTTAGGAAAGGCGCCTGTCAATTGGGTTTCTTTGGGCGAGTAGAACATGGATATCGGCACAGTGTAAATCATGTATGCATCAAGGGCTTTGAGCTGCTCGGCATGATCCAGATAAAGAGCATCATGAGTGGTTCTTCCTTTTTCTCCATCCATATCCCTGAGAACGATTCTGTCCAGGTTATCTATTATCAGTACAATATCACGAAATCCTTTCTTTTTAATCTCAGGAAGAGCAGCTTGAATGAATTCATTCATACGGGCAATGAGCTGATAAACCTGCGGCTCCAGCCTTTCGCGAATAGTCTGTCGGCTCTTCTGACCAGTACGGATTTGACCTGTGATCTTCGCAAACATTTTGGCAATAATTGGCAGTAGTACAGGAGCTTTCATTCCAAGTTCAAATTCAGTAGCTAGAGTCTTTGTGATTTCCTCTTCATTACTAGACTCATAGACCACATCTGCAAACCACATCAGAATGCCCTTCATCAGCCTTGGATCTATCTGGATATCTTTTTCTGCCAGGGCCCGCTCCAGACGCTTGATGATTGCCACAAGGAGGTCCGTGTATACCAGATCCCCTACATCGAGATCCTCATCGACCGCAAAGTAAACAACTAAGAACTTCCTCTCTTCTAGATCCTTTGCTAAACGCAGTAATTCCGTTGATTTTCCGCATCCTCTATGGCCGCTGATCAATTGGGTCATGGGACGTTCTGAATTGTCAATGCGCCATGCTAAGGTGCTTACAATATCTCCATCTTCCCCCCTAGCAGGACTACAATCCACGTATCGAGGATCGCCGCTTTGCAAAGGATCAAGCGTCACGGCGTTGTAGGCATCCTTGAGGTCTGTCGCTCGATGATTCCCAGTCATCTATAAGAGTTATTCTTTGATTTTCGTATATAGTTTGCTCTGGTAAGAGGAAGCATCAAATGGCTCAATGATCTATTTGGCTTAAGGGTTCAAGAAGGTGTCTTCGAACATAATGAGTACGAGTAGAATAGAAAATATGATAGTTGAGGCGAATTAAGAGAAAAAATGGTTAAAAGAGTGAAGGCCTCATATCGCCCCGCCCCCTCTCTCCTTTGTCCTCACCCTTACCACGTCCTCAACCGGGTAGATGAAGATCTTGCCGTCCCCAGCTTCGCCCGTTTGAGCATACTCGCAGATGACGTCGATGACCGTCTCAGCATCCTTGTCATCGATCACCATTTCCAGCTTTATCTTTGGGAGGAACTCCACCCGGTAGCCTCCGGCCCGCCACTGCAGGGAGATGCCCTTCTGCCGGCCCCGGCCCTTGACCTCGGTGACGGTCATTCCCGAAAAGCCCTTCTTGTCGAGCTTGTCTCTCAGAATGTACAGCTTTTCAGGCCGAACTATGGCTTCAATCTTCTTCATCTTCCCCACCTCACATGTAAGCGCCTTCGCCGTGCTGGCTGATGTCCAGGCCCACCGATTCTTCCTCATCCCGCACGCGCAGGCCCATGAGGGCGTCGATGATTTTGGCCAGGCCAAAGGTAACGACAAAGGAGTAGCCCCAGGTGACGGCTATAGCCATGAGCTGCACCAGCACCTGATGGGAGTTTCCTGCCAGAAGGCCAGTGGCCCCGATGGTGGCGAAGATGCCTGTAGCCAGGACGCCCCAGGTGCTGCCGATGCCGTGACAGGCTAAAACGTCTAGCGAGTCGTCCACCCTGCCGCTGCCCCTGATGAGTATGATGGCATAGTAACCGACGACTGCTGCCACGATACCGATGGGAATTGCGGCCAGAGGCGTCACGAAGCCGGCCGCAGGCGTTATCGCCGCCAGCCCGGCTACAGCTCCCGTGACGATCCCGAGAGCAGAGGGCGCCCTCTGCCTCCAGGAGAGGAACATCCAGGTGGTAGCCGCAGCCGCTGCGGAGGTATTGGTAGTGACGAAGGCGTTGGCGGCTATGCCGTCGGCCGCCAGAGCGGAGCCGGCGTTGAAGCCGAACCATCCGAACCAGAGCAGGGCCGCGCCCATGACTGTGGTGGGAATGTTATGCGGCTCCATGGGGTCGGTGCCAAAGCCCTTACGAGCGCCTATCACCATGGCCACGGCCAGAGCTGAGACTCCGGCGGTGATGTGCACCACTATTCCGCCTGCAAAGTCCAGAACCCCCAATTGCTGCAGCCAGCCCCCGCCCCAGACCCAGTGGGCCACAGGATCGTAGACCAGAGTAGCCCAGGCCAATGAGAAGACGAGAAAAGAGCTGAACTTGATTCTCTCCACGTAGCTGCCTGTGATCAAAGAGACGGTGATGATGGCGAACATGGCCTGAAAGATCATGAAGGTGAGTGAGGGAATGGTCAGGCCCTCTTTGACACCCATGCCAACTCCGGTCAGGCCCAGAAAGTCCAGGCCGCCGATGAGGCCGGAGACGTCCTTTCCGAAGGCTAGCGTGTATCCGTACAAGATCCACTGCAAGCTTATGATGCCCATCACGGCAAAGCTGAAGATGATCGTAGAGATGGCGTTCTTCTTTCTGACCATGCCGCCATAAAAGAGGCCCACGCCGGGAATCATGATCAAGACGAGGGCGGCGCTGATAAGCACCCAGGCATTGTCTGCAGCATTTATGGCGGCCTCATCCGCGGAGGCCGTGCCTGCCAGCAGAGCTGATAATATCAAAGAGCATACGAGTAGTGATCGGAATGATAGCAATGTTACCACCATTGAGTAAGACAAAAGCCGAATTAATAAGCATATTTAGGAAATAGTATGCGGTATTCATACAAAATGTGAAAAGATCCTAAATCAGATTTCATAAGATTTATGAAAACATCTTAACAGAGGGCGGTGATGGCGGATCTTGCTTGCAGTATCCTGCTTGTGCAAACCCCTGCTTGCTGCAACCTCAATTCGCAGAGCCTGCCGCTTCCCTGGCAAGCTTTTGCTTTCTCTTCTCCTCCTTCTTTCTCTCCACTCGGTACTCCTGAAAGATGCTCTCCAGCCGCTCCGCTTGCTGCCTGGCCCGGCGCTCTTTCATCTCCTCTTCCCAGGCAGCCTGGGCAGTCAATACATCCTCCGGTCGCACGAAGGGCATGTTATTGATCATCTGCACAGGCAGATCTTTGCAGGAGAAGACGGGGATACCCAGATCCAGGAAGTGCTCACGCATGGCAGGGGCCATCTCGCCTTCCGCTACCAATCCGGAAATTTCCTTTTCCATAAGAAGCTCAACCGTGCTCTTTCCGCCGCCACTGGCATCCTCCAGAAAAATCAGATCCCCCTTTTCCAGACCGTATTGCTCTACGACAAGCTGCACGGCCTCGCGGTTAAAGGCAGCCAGAGGCTTGAGCGTCAGGAGGCCCCGCGTCTCCTCAATCATCTCTGCCTTCTTCTGGCGCGTTAGGGTCTTCTTCAGTTTTTTGATGTGCTTTCTCTCCGAGCGCAGCACCGACCGCAGGCGTGCTATCTCTTTGTCTCGGATCTTGATCTCATGCTGCCGCTTGATCTCGCGAGCTGTCTTATCCCGCAGGCGATCGAGTTTGCCGTTTGTAACCCTCTGGGTGGCATCTTTCTCAGCCAGCCCGGCCTTAAGCTCATCCACATAAGAGCGCAGCGTCCTGACCTGCTCGGCAAGCTGCTGATTTTGCAGGCGCAGGGCTGAGACATCGGGTGAGGTGCCAGGAGCGGTGCCAGGAGAGATACCAGGAGGGGCTTGCACCCCCTCCGGTTGTGCCGCCTGCCTGGCCGGGGGAGCTGAAGGAGGCAAGAATTCGGCGATGGCATTTTCTATGGAATAGCCCCGCACAACCAGCGCTTTCACCTCGTCGGGATCGATCTCGACGGGGACCTTCTTTACTACCAGCAAGAACTTGTTCCTGTATTTTTTAAAAGCGCTTATGGCCGCCGCTAAAGCATCGCGCTCATGATCATTCTTGTAGCCAAACTCCTTTCCCAGAGCGATCTTCTCTTCCGCGGGAATGTCCCCGCCTGGAGAGAAGAGAACGGCATTAAAGGCTCGCTTGACCTTCTCAACGCCGCCAGGAGTAGGGAAGACATCTGTAGCGACAACAAGCGGCCGTCCTCGGGCGGCGATCCATTCAATCACATCCGAGGAGGACATAGATCGGGAGCTGATCAGGTCCACCAGCTCGCCGCTAAGGTTCAGAGCGGCGATGCCGGTCGTCGTTCCCGGGTCCAGGCCCACGATGATATATCCGCGCCTTTGCATAAGTGGTTTGTACTGCAGCTCAGGCCGCTCCATGCTCTGCACCAAAAGCTGTGCATCACTGTAGTAGCCGGGGTTGATATGCACCTTTTCCCGGGACGCTTCCACCACGAACTCGGCCCGGGTATAGCCGCCCAGGCCCTCAACGGCCCGAGATGTGTATTGCAGCCCTGCCTCGCGTAGCTGCTTTTCTACCTCGCGCGCGAGACCCATCACTGCGCCGTGAATCTTGCGAGTGTAGCGATTCTGGCTCCAACCGCCCCGGCCCAGCGAGCGGCGCCTGCTCACCTTAATCCATGTCCTCTCCTGGAAAGCAGAGAGAACATCTCCTACGCCCCTGGCCGCCAGCCGGGCACAGGCCTCCGCCTCTTGCAAGGGCTTGGTGCGGTCGAAGGTGATGCCGTGATAGCGGGCCAGCTTGATCAGGGACTCGGGGTGAGTCGCCCCCGTCACCTGTACTACCTTGGTAGCAGGTGGCATCCTCCGCAGGATATTGATCAGCTCTCTTCGATCAGAGGCCAGCTCGTGGACGTTGTCCATGGCCACAATCTCTGGCTGCCGATCCCTGATGAACCGGATCAGCTTATGCCGGCTGATCATGTGAAAGCTGGTGACATCCCCCCCATCCAGAATCACCAGAGAGTAGCTTGGCGGCCTTCTGCTTACAGGCGATCCGCTGGCGATGTCCACACCAAATATGCTCAACGGTTCTCTGCCTCCCGGACGCGCGAGAGCGCCCTTTCCAGTGGCATTTCTATCCTGTATTTTCGCTCGAAGAAGCGCAAGACGTTGACCAGGTCCCTCTCCAATAGCTCCTGGGCATGGGGGTGAGTGACCTCTACTGCCTGAGGCCAGTCGATGATCTTAGGGCCGGACTCATCCACCATTACGTTAAACTCGGAAAGGTCGGCGTGAATGATGCCCAGCCTCCGGGCCTTTCCCACCTCGACTAAGATCATGTTCAGTCCGTTCTCGGGATCGGAGAGCGTGATCCGATTAAGGGCAGGGCCGCTCACAAATTCCATGGCCAGAGCATGGCGGCTTACAGCAACCGGTCGGGGAATGGATACTATTGGATAGAGCTTCTCCATGATTTGAAACTCGTGGCGAGCTGCCAGAGCGGCGGCATAAATCCAGGGCACTTTGGGTTGGTCGGTGAGATGATCGCGCAGGCGGCGCACATGTTTGAAGCTGGTTCTTCCCTGGCGATGGAACTTGATGGCCAGAGGCATCTCTCCCAGGGCTTCGTATACCACCGACTCTTTGCCCACCCCTATTTTCTCTCCAAAGGCTTTCAATGTCCCTCGTTTCACAAAATCGGACAGTGCCAGAAGATCGTAGGCATCAAAGTCTATGCGGTAGCCGAGGTAGTGCATGCTCTCTCGCTCTACCAGCTTCTTTTCAAAAAGTTGGCCCAGCCGAAACTCCACCTTGCGGACCGGCAGGCCTGATAGCTCTGAGATCACAAAGGATGGGACCCACTCGTGAGTCTTCATCCCGGTCTCAATAGCACTGAGCAGGATGCGGTCCTCCTTGCTCAGGCCTAAGAATGCTTCAGCCAAATTTTCCACAGATACTATTATGTAATTATTTTAGCTAAAGCTTTGCCCTCTATTTCTGATAGCTTTTGGCGCGGCTCTCCAGGTTGGGATCCTGGAGGGTCTGCATTACATAATCGGCAAACTGAGTGCCCGTTGCCCCATCGGCCCGTCCAGTCAGGACAACCTTCTTCTCAAGCTGGCCGCAGATATCAAGGGCCATCTCCATCTTATTTGCCTGGTTCACAAAGCCGATGTGCCGCAGCAGCATGACGCAAGCTCGCATCATACTGGCTGGGTCGGCAAAGCCGGCTCTGCCTTCCTCTACCATGCGCGGGGCCGAGCCGTGGATGGCTTCGAACATGGCATAGCGCTTGCCGATGTTGGCGCTTCCGGCCGTTCCCACTCCGCCCTGAAACTCGGCTGCTTCATCAGTTAGGATGTCTCCGTAGAGGTTGGGCAGCACTATGACCTTGAAGTCCTTCCTGCGCTTTTCGTCCACCAGCTTGGCAGCCATGATGTCCACGAACCAGTCATCAAACTCAATGTCCGGGTATTCCATGGCCACGCGCCTGGCCGTCTCCAGGAATTTGCCGTCCGTGGCCTTGATGACATTGGCCTTGGTGACAGCCGAGACCCTCTTGATGCCGTTCTTCTTGGCATACTCAAAGGCCAGGCGCACAATCCTCTCTGTGCCAGGTGTGGTTATGACCTTGAAGTCCACAGCCAGGTCGTCAGTGACATTGTAGCCCTTGCTGCCCAAAACGTACTCCCCCTCGGTGTTCTCCCTGTAGAAGATCCAGTCGATGCCCTTCTCCGGCACCTTGACGGGGCGGACGTTGGCGAAGAGGTCCAGCTCGCGGCGCATGGAGACGTTGGCACTCTCCAGGTTGGGCCATTTGTCACCCTTCTTGGGGGTGGTGAGGGGGCCCTTGAGGATAACGTGACACTCTTTTAGAGCCGCCAGGACATCCTCGGGCAGAGCTTTCATGACCTTAACCCTTGACTCGATGTCCAGGCCCGGTATGTCTCGTAGCTCGACCTTTCCTTCCGCAATCTCTGCTGCCAGCACGTAACTTAGGACTCGAACTGCCTCGCGGGAGATGTAGGGGCCGATGCCGTCGCCGCCCACCACGCCGATGATGATGGGCTGAAGCTTGCTGTAGTCAGCCCAGTCCTCTCCCGCCTTTATCTGATCAACGCGCAAGAGCTGCTCCTCCAGCAGCTTGGCGAAGTGCTCCTTCGCCTTCTCTATGGCCTCGGTATGAATCATAACTCGCACCTATTCATCATGGGTAGGTGCGGTTCTGAAAGATCAATCTTTTGCAGAATCGGATTTGCGGGCTATTTCCCACGGCTTGATTTGTAGGTAACGGAGTTCAACACCCTTTATTATCTCTTTATGCGCTATGAGATCTTTGTGTTGGGAATAAGAAGTAATGCATTGATGTCATAGGCCCACTCCCATGCCCCCACGAGCGGGGCGACTTAGGTAAAAAGATTATCTTTTCTGCAGAAAACGGGGCCGCCAGCCAAACCGTATTTCAGTCAAATCTATAAACCAGAAATGACTAGCATGCTCTCATGGACATAATGAGCATTGCCTTCTACGTCGTCTTATTCGCCCTCGCCTTCATGATCGCCCGTATCATAATGAAGATCATGCGCGGCTACTAAGCCGTGCGTGGTTAAGCGACAGGCTTAATATTTGAGGTAACCTAACTGGCGGCCATGTTTCCCCAGGTCTTAGCCACGGTTGGCGGCTCAGGAACGCGATTATACCCGCTTACGCTAGATCAGCCCAAGCCCCTGGTAGAATTATGCGACACTGCGATCATTGCCAATCTCTTCCGGGTTTTGGCCAGTCAAGGCTGCAGAAGGTTCATCCTGGGCAGCAAGGGCGCCAGCAACACCCTCAACCTTAGCAATTACTTCAAAGCCGGCGAGGGCTTCTTCAAACGTCTGGGCATAACAGACCACCAGGACTTCAGCTACCAGCCCCTCTACGACGACAAGGGAAGCGCAGATTCGATGCGCTATTGCATGAATTACTACAATATCAACGACGACTTGCTGGTGGTCTCGGGCGACAACCTCATCGACATCGACCTGAAGAGCTTTGTCGAGTTTCATCAAAAACATAAGCCCCTGCTCACCGTGGCCCTCAAAGAGCTAGGACCGGAGCATAATATTACCCAGTACGGCGTAGCCCGTTTAGACGATGATATGCGCATAAAAGGGTTCGTGGAAAAGCCAAAAGCTGGCAGCGAGCCCAGTCGCATGATTAACACCGCCTTCTACCTCTTCTCGCCCCAGATTCGCGAGGTTCTGGCCGAGATGGGTGACAAGGCCCGCGACATCGGCGGCGACCTGATCCCCTATTTGACAGAGAACGGCTACCCCGTTTACGGCTTCCCGATCTCGGGCTACTGGATGGACATAGGTACACCGGAGCGGTTACACCAGGCGGCTATGGACTGCCTATCCGGCGCCGTTCGCCACTTCGATCGCAAGTACCACTACAAGCCCAATCAGTGGATTCATCCCAGCACATTAGCCAAGATCGAGCCGCTCCTCGCCTCCGGCGATATTCAGCTTGTGGGCAACGTCTCCATCGGCAGGAACTGCCACATCGAGAAGGGCGTGATGATCGAGAACTCTCACATAGGCCATACCAGCCTCATCGAACGCAATGTGGAGATCAAAGAAAGCATGATCATGAGCTTTGCCAATATCCAGCACAGGGTGAGCATTCGCCGCACCATCGTCGGTCGCCATTCCACCATCGAGGAGCATAGCATTTTGGGGGGAAACGGTGTTGTTGAGGACCACATCGCCGTTATTGGCGAGAATGCCATTCTGCCGCCCGAATCGGTGGTAGCCGCAGGTGTAAGGGTGGCTCCACTCAAACACAGCCACCGTATTCTGGCATCCGGCAGATTCGTGGAGCTGGGAATTGATGAAAGAAATATCTACTTTGCAGAAAAAGGTTCGATGAAGCGCTAGTTGCTAATTTATCGTAACTAGTAATAGCGCTCCCAGGCCTCTTCGATCTTTCTAATTTTATATTTTGTCCCATTATCCAGTAAGTATCGATTCAGGTCCTGAACGTCCTGGAAAAAGCGCTTGTCCCTCAGGCTATTGTAGATATCTTCTGTGGTGAAGCCCTTCAGCTCACCCTTGCTGTAAACGATCCTCTCAATGGTATAATAGATGTCGTCAAACTTCCTCAAGGGATAAGTCCACTCTGCAAACTGCATCTAGTGCCCTCCTCTTGTGGCTACAGGTTTTGAGGAAATAAGAACCTTTCGTTTTCTGTGAAGAATAATACCTGTAAATTGCTGGAAAAGACATAATGATATAACGAAACAGTATCGTGCAGAGAAAGGTATAGAGAAAGATTATCATGACGAAAATGGAAACGTCATCCTCATGGACCGAGCAGATCTCAGCCGCCTTCACCAGCAAATTCGTGCATGCCAACTTTGCCCTCTATCCGAGGGTAAAAATTTTGCAGTGCCAGGCAGCGGCCCCGTTCCCGCCGAAATTATGCTGGTGGGAGAAGCCCCTGGCCGGGAAGAGGACCTCAGGGGATTGCCATTCGTAGGCCGAGCGGGAAGGCTACTGGATGGAGCTTTAGAGCAAGCAGGCCTGGAGAGATCAAAGGTCTTTATAACCAGCGTCATCAAATGCCGCCCCCCGCAAAACAGAAAACCGAAAAAAGCAGAGATCGACCAATGCCGCCCTTATTTGCAAGCTCAAATAGACATTCTCCATCCTAAAATCATCTGCCTGATGGGAAACACGGCTACACAGGCCATCTTAGGCAAGCAGGGTGTCACGTCTTTGCGCGGCCAGATCTTGCAGGATCGCTTTCTTGTAACCTATCATCCTGCCGCGGTATTGAGAAATAGAAATCTTATGGAAGAGTTCGTCTCCGATCTCAAGAAGGCAGGATTGATGCAGAGACACTCGCATTCAGAGCAATTTCGAAAAGGTTGAATACCATTGATTATTAATACATACTCACTTAGAGCCAATATCTAAAACCAACACCCATAGGAGCTTTCGATTTGTTTGGCCTTACATACGATCTCTGGAAGGAGATCATTGATGAAATTGCTCTAGCCCACGATTCACTCTTTGCCGCCATGCATCTGGCGGCTGAAGAGCTCCAGCTCTCTCTTGCTCTGATTGATGATCTGAAGCAAAAAAAAGAATTGAAAATCGCAAATGACACCTGGGAATTTCTGCTCATGATCGACTTTATCGAGGATAAGATAGGCGGTTTCATAATCTACCTGGCCGCTATAGAGCAGCTGGAAATCTTAGAGCAGATCAAGGCCAATGTAGCATCCGACCGAGGATTTTCCCTGGAAGAGATTGAGGGCTTTGAGCTTGAACACGGCCTTGATATGCAGGAAGAAATCTTCGTTGAGATGGAGGACAGCTACAACGTTCGGACAGAGATAAGAGAGAACGAAATCGTCTATGAGCTGGTGGTCTTTGACAGCCAGGATATTGACGACAGCCGGTTCAGCGATTTGGTATGGCAGGAAGATATTGAAAATTGAAGATCTCTTGACAAATATAATTCAGGGTCGCGGAAGGATGTGGTAGGGAAACAAACGATTGTTGCCTATCGATGCAGGCTACCGCAAAAACTTTTATATATTCCATCTCTTTATCGACAACCATGGATCAAGGGAAGAGGAGTGAGCCAGTAGAGCTTTTTGCAATTTTAATCCTCGGCTTCTTGTTGAGGCTGTTTGCGGGGAGAAACTCATTAACCGAAAACGGCGTATTGCTACCGGGTTACGATGAATATTACCATATGCGCAGAATTTTGTTTACTGCAAACCATTTTCCCAATACCCTCTGGTTCGACTCTTACCTGAATTATCCTCATGGATTTGACATAACCTGGCCCCCACTCTTCGATCAGATCTCTGCAGCCTTCTGTGTAGTTTTAGGCCAGCATAGCAAAGCAGGAGTGGAGATGACGGCCTCCTTTGTACCTATGATCATCGGCATCATAGCAATTGTGGTGGTCTATTATCTAGTTAGAGAGCTCTTCAATCATAAAGTTGCTCTCTTGGCCGCTTTCATGACCGCCCTGGCACCATTTTATCTTCTCTATACGATGTTCGCCGCCCTGGATCACCATTGTCTGGAGGTGTTGCTCACTCTTATCACACTCCTGTTCATAATCATGGCCATTCGCCGGAGTGAGAAGAGATACCTATTTGCCTCTGTGGCGGGAGTTGCCATGGCCGCCTTGGCATATACCTGGCAGGGGGCAGATATCTACATGGCAATATTCCTGCTTTATGCCGCCGTCCAGATGACATTGGACCTTCATGAGGGCAAATCATCCAAAGAAACCGCAACAATACTCTTAGCTGCCTTTGCGATCGCTTTTATCCTTATTCTGCCATTTAGTAACACTTCATGGCTCTCTGCATCCTTCAAGGGAATCGGGGCAATTATCATTGCCCTTTCTATCATGTTTGCTCTCACCCTCATCATAGCGAAGATGAAGATATCTTGGAAAGCATTTCCTCTTAGCATCCTGATTTTATTCGCTTTATTTGCGCTGCTCTCTCAGTTTGCCGGCGGACTTTTCGGTGTTGGTGCAATGATTCAGTCCGGGTTGGAGTACGTCTGGGGAGGAAGGATGATTGGAAAGATCAGCGAGGCCGAGCCTCTTTTCTATGACGCAGAGACCTTTTCGCAGGTGGTCTTCTCAAAACTGGGATTGAATATTCTCTTCTCCCTGGTAGGGATGGCCGCGCTCTTAGATTACATTCGTCGCAGTACTGGTGCAAAGAGGCAGGGCCAGATCCTGCTCTTGCTATGGGCGGCGGTCACACTCATTCTTACCTTAGGGCAGTCCAGGTTCCTTTACATCTCCACGATCTACATGGGACTGATGATAAGCATGCTCTTCTTTTTTTTAATAGATCTGGCCGAGAAGATGCATAAGGAGGGGAAGCTGGCCTGGGCAGCAAAATCTCCACGATTATTGGCTGCGATTTTGTTGTTGCTTCTTGTCTTGCCCACTGCCTGGGATGCCGCCTCCTTCTCCCAGAGCACTCCTCCAGTGGTGGCTGGAGACTGGGAGGAGTCGCTTGCCTGGCTGAAAGAAAACAGCGAAACAACCAGCTTCTTTGCCGCTCCTCAAGAAAATGCCGAATACAGCGTCATGAGCTGGTGGGACTACGGTAACTGGATCCTCTATCTAGCCGAGCGACCGGTAGTAGCTAACAATTTCCAGGTGGGTGTGGCGGATGCTGCCAAATTCTATCTCTCGGAAAGCGAAGAGGAGGCCATGGGCGTGCTAGATGCGAGGGGATCCAGATACATTTTTGCTGATTATAAACTGATTTACGGTAAACTTGCCGCTCTAACCAACTGGGCCAATGAGGATCTCAGCAGCTACATGAAAATGGAAGACTATGGCTTGCAAACTGCCGTTACTCCCAAGCAAAGACTTTTTAATACAACCTTGGGCAGGCTCTATTTCTTCGATGGCGCGGGCACAGGTCACTTCCGGCTGGTCCACGAATCAAAGACTATGTATGGAGAAAAAGGCCAGCAAAAAAGCGAGGTCAAGATCTTTGAATATGTTCCCGGAGCATTGATTAAGATTCGGACTGGGCCGGATCAGAAGGTAGGAGGCCTGCTTAATATGACCTCAAATCAAGGAAGGCCTTTCATTTACGTCAATGAGGCAAAAGCAAATGCGGACTCGTTTGAGATAAGGGTTCCTTACTCCACAGAGAATCGATATGGGTGCCATGCAATCAATCCATATTTAATCTTCTTAGGAAACAAAGATGCAGTGAAGATGAAAAATCTCAATGTGAGCGAGGAAGACGTTATCAAAGGCAGAACCATTGAGCTTACTTTCTAGGCAAAAGGAGCAGGGGGTACAGACAGACCCCCCCTCTCCTCTTTGAGGGGAGCATGAAGGCTCCGCAAAATCGGCAAATCGATAATTTATAATCCTAGAGGCCTAGCTTTGCGTACTCCTTGGCCCAGTAGGTGATGATCATATCCGCGCCTGCCCTCTTGATGCAGGTCAAAGCCTCCAGGAAGGCCGCCCTCTCATCCAGCCAGCCCTGTTTTGCAGCCGCTGCAATCATAGAATACTCGCCTGAGACTTGATAAGCGGCGGTAGGCATGCCGAACATGTCCTTTACAGCATGCAGAACATCAAGGTAAGGCATGGCCGGCTTGACCATGACCATGTCCGCACCTTCTTCGATGTCCAGTTGCACTTCCCAGAGCGCTTCCGCGAAGTTGGCGGGATTCATCTGGTATCCCTTGCGGTCGCCCCAGGAAAAGCCGGACTCGGCCGCCTCACGAAAGGGTCCATAGAATGTAGATGCGTACTTGGCGGCGTAAGAGAGGATAGGCGTGTCCGTGTATCCTTCGATGTCCAGAGAGGCGCGTATGGCGCGCACCATATGATCCATCATGCCGCTGGGAGCTACTATATCCGCTCCCGCCTCAGCGTGGCTCACGGCCGTCTCCCCCAATAAAGGCAAAGTCTCATCATTGAGGATTTTCTCGCCACGGATCAGCCCGCAATGGCCGTGACTGGTGTACTCGCATAGGCACAGATCGGTTATTACTACCAGGCTAGTTGTCTCCTTGATGGCGCGAACAGCCTCCTGAATTATGCCATGCGCATCGTAGGCACCAGTGCCGGTCTCATCCTTTTGAGCAGGCAGTCCGAATAAAAGAACCGCAGGCACGCCCAAATCTTCTAGGGTTCCCGCCTCCGCTGGCAAACTCTCCAGGCTCTGCCTGAACTGGCCGGGCATGGCCTCAATTGCTCTCGGCACGGATATTCTCTCATCCACGAAGATGGGCTGCACTAAATCATTGCAGGAGAGCTGGGTTTCCGCTACCATTTTCCGGATTTTTGGCGCTCTTAGCCTCCTCATTCGTCTCATATATTTTCCTCCAGCCGGAATAGCTCACTGATAGCCTTAAGGACCTCTGTGTCCCCTTGCTCCGCCGCTCGCTTGAGCGTCTTGGTGGGCTCGGAGAAGAGCTTGTTAACGATGGAATGGCTCATGTCTTGCAGCACCTTCTGTTCGATCTCGCCCAGAGTATGTCTGGCCGAGAGCTTGTTCATGGCCCGCTTGACCTCTTGATCCTTGATAACCTCAGCGTTAGAATATAGCCTGGCCAGCAGATCCTCAGCCTGTTTTCTCTTATATTTGGCCTTTAGAAGCTTCATCTCTTCAGTGATGATGGCCTCTACTCTATTGGCCTCTACCATCCTCTGCAACATGTTCTCGCTGCTGATGTTCTTAAGGCTATCAATGTTATGCAGCTCTACCCCAGGAACCTCTGCCGCGGCCTCGTCTACGTCTCTGGGATTGGCAATATCTATGATGAGCAGTTTGTTCTCTCTACCCTCCATGGCCCTTTCGATGTCCTCCTTGAGCAGGATATAATGGGGCGCAGAGGTGGCGCTGATAACCACATCGGCAGTCTTAAGGCGGATTTTCATCTCCTCAAAGGGCACGGCTAGAGCTCCCAAACACTCGGCGAGACACTCGGCTGAGCTATAGGTTCTGTTGGTGACCGCCAGCGAGCCGATATCTTTAGCCAGGAGGGCCCGGGATATGAGTTCTCCCGTGTCCCCTGCACCAATTACCAGAACTGACTTTCCTTTTAATTCCCCCAGAACTTCTTCGGCCAGGTCAACGGCGGCAGAGCCTACGGATACGGACCTCTCGTTAATGCAGGTCTCTTTCCTCACCCGTTTCCCGACTGCAATGGCTTTCTTGAAGGCTGCATCGAGCATCCATCCTGTAGTTCCGGCCTTGGCTGCCATCTGCACCAGCTCCTTCATCTGACCTAAAATCTGGTCCTCGCCGATGATCATGGACTCAAGCCCCGAGGCCAGGCGCAAGAGGTGAAGCAAGGACTCATCATGATCATGAAAATCGATTATGCGAGAAGAAACACGCGCCTTTTTAGCCAGGTCGAAGAGCACCTTCTCGCCGCGCGTACTGACGACATAAATCTCGACGCGGTTGCAGGTCTTGAGCACAGCACACTCTTCTACCCTCTCCTGTGAGCACACCCATTTGAGAAGGGTCTCTACATCTCCATGCCAGGCCGACTCAATCTCGTCAATGGAGGCCTTGCGGTGTGTCACCAGCATCGAGGCTATCTCGCTCATCAAGGCAAACATGTGAGCGGGCTCTCATATAGGCCTTTTCATAGGAGACCTCTAGAAGCCTCCAAACCTCATCGTCCTTTAGTATCTCCCAGATTATACGAGCGCGATCCTTCTGCGTGGGCACGAACTCTTTGTTCTCCCTCCTTATCTGAGAGAGGAGCCGGGCCATGTCCTGATAGTTCTCAGTCAGCTCTTCTTCCAGCCGGTGGCGAAGGTACTTGGTAAGGCCCGGGACTTCTGTAGAAATGGCAACGGCAATGGAGCCCCTTCGCAGAATAGATGGAACCACCACGTCCCCCACGCCCTCTACCTTGTTCACGAGAATTCCCTGCGCTATAGCCTCCTCTTCTATGGCGCGATTTAATTTTGAGTCACTGGTGGCGGGAATAGCTATGAATGCACCCTGCAGATATTTGCTGAAACTGCAGGATAGGTCGCACTTCACCAGCTCAATCCGCCTTTCCCGGTCCTTCTCCAGATCCAGGAGCCCTGGAGAGAAATCGTGGGATAAAACTCTCACCGGCCCATATTGAGAAAAAAGCCTGGCCTTGCGCTCACCAACTTTTCCCCCACCGAAAATCACCACATGCCTGGACTCTAGGTCCAGAAAAAGGGGTAAAAGCGGCCTTATAGATTTGATTTCTCCCTTTTCCGGTTCGGCCATATTGCCTCAACTAAATCCTGGCACTGATCTTCTTGTACTCAAACTCGCTAAAGAGCACCCTGTATTCCTTAATGCCTGATATTTGCGATAGCTGATCTGCAATCTTCAGGCATTCTTCCCTGCTTTTTGAGTGCACCATGGTGTAAAGATTGTAAGGCCAGTCCTCGGCTTTTGCCCTCTCGTAGCAGTGAGTGACCTCATCGACCGTGGCAAATAGCACACCGATTCTTTCCACATCCTCGGGAGCTGCCTTCCAGGCGATCATGGCATTGGCAACAATTCCCAGAGCCCTGTGACCAATGGTGGCAGCAAACCGGCGAATTATTCCTTCCTCTTGCAGGGCAAGGAGACGATCTATGACCTCCTGCTCGGATATGCCCGCCAGATCTCCTAAGGCCTGATAGGGCCGTATCGTCAGCTGCACTCCATCCTGGGCGATCTTGAGGAGATCAAGATCCTTTTGATCTATTATTGCCACCCCCTCGGGTCCTGAAATGGATAACGATCTACGCCGCCCCCGGGAATTTGGTGTGGCACATCTGCCGGATTGCCAAATACCTGGTGGTCGCTCCAGTAGTTTCCTCCTGCTGCAGGCCCGTCGTCCCACTGGTTTTGTCCGTTATCTGCAGCGTTCTGGAAGCCATTTTTCGTGAAGATGTTATGGTAGAGCAAATTTCCTGAGCAATCCACTAAATTGGCTCCTGCGATCTGGTTATCGTATATGTTATTCTCGGTGATGTTGCAGTCTTGAGAGCTGCTCATGCGCAGGCCAAAACGGGTATTCTCACTTAAGATATTTCCCCTGACGCCCAGCTTGCTGGAGGACTGGACAAAAATTCCCTGGCCGTTTTTTATGGCGATGTTGTTTTGGACATCGGTATAGAATAGCTGCTGCAAAGATATGCCGTCTATCTCGTTCGCGCTGGCATTATTTGCTTGCAGGAAGCAGGAGTTGCTGCCCGTGAGGGATATGCCTCGATCATTGGAAAATGCCGTATTTCCGATAAGAGAGCAATTGTGGGATTTGCTGAGAAGCACTCCATCCTCCTGGTTTTTGCTAGTGCTGCAGTTTTGAATCCGGCACAGCCGGGATCCATGAAGAGCTATACCGCTTTGGCAGGACTGCATTTTACACTCCAATAAGCCCAGGCCCTGCGCTCCGTCCGCCCTGAAGCCCTCTGCAGAGCAATTGCGGGCCAGGTCATAGGCAAACTGACAGCCGGATGATCCTTTTGCCATATAGCCTGTCTTGCATTCTACTGCCTGGCAACTGGATATGGTGCAGGCCAGGCTATCCAGAAGGAGAAATCCGTTTTCAGACCATGAGATGGTGCTGTTTTGGATATTGCAGTTGGTGGAATTAACCAGCAGCACGCCCGTACTGCTGTTTTTTATGGTCAAGTTGGAGGCACGAATGTTTCGGCAGGATATAAGCCCCAAAAAGCCGCAGTCTGCTGGCACAACCATGAGATCATGTTCTCCTACCAGATAACAGATCGACTTATTGTCTGCCAAATTGCTGCGGTCTATGTTCTGCATAAAGGAATCATGATTTGACGACCCAGACCAGCCCTGGCCAGGCTCAACGCGCAGGTTGTAAGAGTTTTCCTGGAGGATATTTTTCCTCAGAATGTTTTTCGTGCAGCCACGTAAAGATATTCCATAGATATTTCGGTATGCCTTGTTGGAGATAAGCCCATTTTCCGCCGAGCCTTGAAGAAGGATGCCGTTTCCGTTCTCGGAGACATTATTGTTCTCCAGAAGGTTTTGATAGGCTCCTTCGCCAAATATTCCTGCCCTCTCGTTCTTCTCACAAATGTTGCCGGAGACGTTGCAGCTGTGCGATCCTCTCAGACTTATACCGACTTTTCCTCCTGTTATGTAGTTTTCTGTCAGGTTACTGCTGCTGGAATCGACAACATCAAAACCGCTCACATAGCCACTGGACAGATTGTTATGGGTGACTTCATTGCCATGGGATCTGGTGAGCACCACTCCAAATCCGTTTCCAGAAAATGAATTATTGATAACGACGTTTCCTCTGGAGTCTTCAATCAGCACGCCCTGCAAAGCAGAGATTTGGCAGTCGGAGATCACGCCCTCTGATGTGCCGTTTATCCTAATTGCTATGTCGCCCGAGATGGTGCTTTTGACGACCTTATTTTTCGCTCCGAAGATCTCTAAACCCTGTGGTGAATCGATCCGGCTTTCCTGTATGGAATTATTCTCACCGGTCACTTTAACGGCCGTCGCGATCCCGGCTATGGTGCAGCGGACGAGTTGATTGTCGCGCGAGTCGAGGCTGATGACAGCATCATTTCCATTTGTCTTTATGGTGATGTCGGAAATCTTGCAGCCAGGCGCGGTTACAGCCAACGATCCTTCAACAATTACAGCTCCTGAGCCGGAGATGTTCAGGCTTTTGTCCACAATAGCTCCTGCATAATTTCCCGGCAGGATTTGAATCGTATCTCCATTACCGGCCAGGGGGATCGCGGTGAGAAGCGATTTAGCATCCCCTGATCCACCCGGATCGACGATCAAGGTCCTGGCCTGGCAGCAAGATACAAGAAGCAAGAGAAAGAAGGCAATCCGAAGTTTCATCTTGATTACTTTATGCGTTTGCAAACTATTAAATCTATGGCGGTCGGTATAGGCCGCCACAATATTTCCAATATTTTTCTAGACTAATTACCACCACGCTCAGGTTGATTTGCGGCTTTTCGAAGAAGACCCAGCTACTTCTGCCACCAATATATTGTTAATACCAATTGTATATTTTTTGTAGTTTTTAAGTTTAGGGCTGTTGGTAGAAAGATAGAAATATGCAAATCTATTATTCTTACTTTAAGCAGGGAGGGATACTCATGGCCGGGCCATTTCGCATTCTGATTATCGAGGACGATCCAGAGCATGCCGAGCTAATTAGAATGGGTTTTAGAAGGCATGACGAATTCTTCTTAGACTTTGCCGCCTCGGGTGAGGAAGGGCTGGAGGTG
>DATLBD010000143.1:0-11942 GCA_035527135.1 Methanothrix sp.
CTGCCGCAGTCAAAGAAGTTAGAGATCTTCTGCTCTTTTGCCCAGGCCCGTACATCCTTCTGCAGCTCTGCCGATGTCTCATTGTTGGCAGGAACGATATGATCGAAGGGTATGACAACCCTTTCCGGGTCCCATACCTTCTCCGAGCCCATCTCTGAAAAAGCCTTTATGGCCAGGACACTTGTCCCGTCATGAGACATGGCATAGTCCACGCCTGCCTCAACAATCTCCCCCGGCTCCACCATTCTAGTGGAACCGGAGGCCCGCGAAAAAATTTTTTGGCTTATCGTCCCGGTCGCCATTCTCGCCCGCCTCAGGGCTTAAACGGCGATTCTATCACTTAAGCTCAACGCTTGCGCTTGCACTTTATATCATCCGAAGAGGGCATCATGTAGGCGATATCCTCCGTTGGATGCCGGTAGAGCCGGGAGCCAAGGCGCTTTTGATCCAGGATATGCCCGATCAGGCCAATGCTTCTGCCCAGGGCAAAGAGCCCATTGAGATAGCCCAGCCGCACCACCTCATCGATCTCATCCTTGCTGAAGGCTCCGCAAGCGCTCATCAGGTCCAGGAAGATAATGCCGATGCATCCGTCCACGTTCAAAATCAGGTTCCCCTTCTTGGCCGTAGTAAGCTCCTCTACCTGCAGGGCGTAATTGAGCAGCTCCGTGCTGGGGAAGTTCGACCTGGCGTAGCTTATGAGCAACTGCACGCGCTTATCCGGATTCTTGACGCTCTTGACCTTATGGCCGATGCCTGGGATGTTGATGCCCTTTTTCTTCATATCGCCCACGAACTCCTCGGGAGTCATGCCCGCCTCTTTGGCACGCTTGAACTCACGAGCAGCATCATCGATGGCCCCGCCGAAGCGCGGGCCGATAGTGAGCAGGCCGCTGCAAAGCGATGAGATTAGGTCCTTTCCGGCACAGGAGGCGACAATTGAGTTGTGAGCCGCGGATACGGCCGGTCCGTGGTCAGCCACTATCTGCAAGACCAGCTCTATGAACCGGGCGGCATAATCGGGCAGCTCCTTCTTGAACCACAGCAGGCCGATGACCCCACCAATGCCTACCTTCTCTTCCAGGGTAGTGGAAAGTCTCTTGCCGGCATAGAGCACCTCTTCTCCACTGTCATCGGAGATTGTACAGATGAATGTGGTCGGCTTTCTGATGTCACCGGAAGCGAGGGCTTTACTGTAGTCCGCTGGGATTTTAGGTGCCTCTGGCTCCTCGAATTTTGATATAACTCCCTTGGCCAAGAGATTCTCGTATATCTTGCGTATCTCATCGCCATAGCCGTCGAATGACGTGGGAACATAGGCACCAGCCTCGCGGAAGGCGTCATTCTTGGCCTGAGCCGTCTCCTTGTGAGAATCGGCCTTGGCCCCGGCATGGCCGAATTGAACACTGGCTGGCAGGAAGGGCGAACAGGTTCCTGTCACCCATGCCACCAGAGGCTTTTTGATCTTTTCCTCATTTAAAGCCTGAATGATTCTGTATTCATCCTCACCACCCAGTTCACCCAAGCAGGCAATCATCTTGATAGCAGGATTCTGCTCGTAGCGCAAGATGTGGTCCAGCATTGTCGAGCCTGGATAGCGGTCTCCTCCAATGGCCACACCCTCATAAATTCCATCTGAGTTTCTGGAGATGATGTTGAAAGCCTCGTTGAGCATGCCTCCTGACTTGGAGACAAAGCCGACCGATCCCGGCCGATAGAGCTTGGAGGCGATGATGTTCTCGATGTTTCCGGCGGTATTGCCGATGCGAAAAGCTCCTGCCGTCATGCCTCCCACAGTGGCCGGACCCAAGATGATCTTGCCCTGCTTTTTGGCCGTTGCGCTCATAATCCGCGACTGCCTCTCCGGCACGCCCTCGGCAATGACGGCCACAATGCGGATACTCTTTTCAGCCAGAGCTTCCAAGGTGGTCTCGTAGGCGGAACGGTGCGAGGCGAAGTTGACCATCACATCGGCTTCGGGATAGGCATTAGCCGCCAGGGAGATGGTCCTGTACATGGGCAGGGTGATCTCTTTGCTCCCCCAAAAGGCTTTATGAATGCCGGCCCGGTTGGGATTAATAATGGCAGAGATGCTGGGGCCTGGGCGATTGCAGACATAATCGAAGTCCAGCATGCGCTGGATGGCATTGGTCTGATAGCCGTAGACGAAGGCTTTCGTATTTCTATCAAAGAGAACGTAATTCTTGTTAGATGTCTTGCTCATTGAGATGCACCCTCCAGGGCCAGGGGAACGATTCTGGTCATATGCGTCTCAGGTCCGTATACTTCAATGGGCACACCGAGCTTCTCGCCTAAATTCCTCATGAGCTTTAGGCCCTGCTCATAATGGGGGCCGCCTCTCCTAACATAGATCTTAATGCCTGCTTCATGCAGCTTTTCCTGGTACTCCTCTAAGGCCATGACCACGCCCTTGAATGTCTTAGCCACATCTGTGAAGTTAGCAATAGCGCCTCCGATGAGCAGCATCTTTCCGTTGGGATCTTTGTGGCGAGTCATCAGGTCCAAGATGGTCTTGGTGTAATAATAAGTCTCCTCAGTGTTGGGATCCCCGCTGTATTCACCGTAATTAGCCATCTCCTTGGCGAAGCCCAGGTCGCAGATAGTATCGGCATAGATCACGCTCGCTCCCCCTCCTGCAACCATGGTCCAGATCCGTCCTTCCGGGTTCAAAATGGTCAGCTTTAAAGAGGCTCCTGTCTTAGAATCGATATCCTTGATGAAGAGCTCCTCCTTGGACAGGCTCCTGCCGAAAGGCTCAGGGAAGGCGAGACCTGACCATCTTTTCCTCTGCCAGTACTCCTCAGCATCATCAAGCTTTGCCACCATATCCAGAGGCACAATGGAGCCATTATGGAAGGTGAAGGGATTGATCTCCAGGTAGGAAAAGCCCGTTTCTGCATAAAACTGCCACAAAGCCCGGATGAATTTCTCCACGGCAATGCTCCTATCACCAAGGATCTTTGGCAGCTTGGATTTTATATCAACTCCATCCATTCCAGCCAGCACGTCCACATGAAGATGAGCTACTTTGTCCCAATTCTCCTCTACATTGACGCCGCCTTGCATGGAGAAGAATATGTTGTCGCCATCACCATCAGAGCTGATGGCCACATAAAGCTCCTCTTCATGGGGGATGAATGGTTCAATCAAGAAATAGGATAACCTTCCTGTTACGCCTCCCACCACTACCTCTGCTCCCATATTCTCCTGGAGGTACTTCTTCGCCAGGTCCCAATCCGCATCCAGAAGGACCAGCCCGTGCTTGCCCCTCTTTCCAAAGAGCTGATCCGGCTTTACGGCAAGCCTGGCTATCTTCAGCCAGGGATGAGTTGATACCAGCTCCTTCAGATCCGTGTCGGGTCCTATCAAGGCAAGATCGCCTTTATAGGAGAATTCATTGAGGTACTCGGGGAGGATTCTGGCCAACAAACGCTTTGCATCGTACTCCCTAATGCCTCTCTGTGCCATATCCAAAACCACCTTCGCCGCCTTAATGAGTTTCTTATTTACAAACCTTTCTAAAGGAAAAGAGCCTAGCGTCCCTAAGTGATGAAACACTCGAGGAGACCGGCATTTCATGATGTGCCCTATATGCAATAAGGGCTGCGCTAGGCCTGCAGAAGTGGTCCTGGCAGATATCGAGCAAAGGTATCTAGCCTGCCAATGCTGCCCGCCTGAGCCGAATCTGGACAAGACCGCCAAGGCACAGCTTCTGCCGGAAAGAATTGAGCGGTGCCGGTCGTGCGGCAGAGCTACGCTTGATGCTGTGATGCTGGATGCCTTGCATCTGCTGCAGGAGTTCGGTCTGCGCGACAAGGATGAGACACTGCGAAGCGTCGGCTCGCCACTCATAGAAGTAGGCTATCCTCTGGCCTACTCACCACGGCTTGGGCCCAAGAGCCTGATACTTTCCGGTGACAGGTACAGTAAAAAGGCTGCTATGGCGATGCTAGAGCAAATTCCGGAGATCAAGGGAGTGATTCTGAGCCGAGGTGTTTCCGGCGTTGTCGACTCGGGGAAAAAACCCCTAGAGAACGTGCTATTGGCTGGCTGCGACCTGCGCGCCGATATCGCTCAGTGCCTCTTTGGAGAGCTGGTGATATACAAGAGCCAGTCGCGAATTCATATTGAATTTTCCCGGCAGAGTGCCCCCAAGATGAGACTTTTAGAGCAGCTATATTTGCATGGAAAGCTTCGCGACGTGGTGGATGGGCTTTGCGGTCCTGGAACGCTGGGGATGATGTGCATTTTAGCCGGGGCCAAGCGCGTGGTGTTCAATGATGCCTGGCTCCCAGCCGTGCAAAATGTGCTGCTCAATCTAGAAGCCAATCGAATCTTGCTTGGGATCGATGAGATAGAGTATCCAGAGTCGCCTAAGAGCGACGTGGGAAAGCAGCCGGTACTGGTCGGTCGCGTCCACGGGCCCTGTGAGATCGAAGTGTATCATGGCGACCTGCTCAGTCTCTTTTCAAGAGCGCAGCCCGCCGAGATCTGTCTCATCGATCACTTTCCCGGCGCGAAAACTGCGGAGCTGGAGAGAGCCTGTCGATGCTGCAAAGAAATAATAATCGTGTAATAGATGATGAGCAATGATTGTGAAAGGATTGAAAAATAAAGATTAGTGGGACAGCGCGGATTCGAACCGCGGTCCAAGAGTCCCAAACCCTCGAGGATAGACCAGGCTACCCCACTGTCCCAAAAGGCAGTAGCCCCTACTGGACTATGGTCTTTAAAAGCCTTTTGCTAAGCTTTTCCCTATGTCATTCCCCATAGAGAAAGCACCTAATCACAACCTTTTTAAATCCTGCTTTAAATGGGACATCTCATGGGAAAGACAGGAAGCGTAGAATGGGTCAAGATCAAGGGCAGAAAGGGTCAGGTCCGGCAGGTTGCCAAGGCTGAGACCATTTACAAGAAGCCCGGTCCAATGCAGAAATATACAGCGTCCGGTTCGAGAGTCAAGAAGATAAAGAGATCTGCGAAGGCTACTCAGATTAGAACATGATCTCCCAGGACGTAGTCTTAGTTCGCTACGGGGAGATCACACTAAAAGATAGCTGGACCAGGCAGAACTGGGAACGCATTTTAGCTGGCAATATAGCATTTTCCTTGCATAGAGCCGGGGTAGAACATAAGATGGAGAGGGGCGAGGGCAGGATCTTCGTCCACACCTCTGACTCCAGGGCGAGCGAGATTGTAGCACGTGTTTTTGGAGTAGTCTCAACCAGCCCCGCCATTACTGTCGCCTCTGATCTGGAGGAGATAAGCCGGGCGGCGGTAGAGCTGGCCTGCCAGGCGGAGCCGAGCACTTTTGCTATCAGGCCCAGGCGCTCTGGGGTTTCATTCTCCAGCGAACAGATCGGACGGGTCGCGGGCGAAGCGGTTAGAATTGCGACAGGCTCCTGTGTGGATCTGGATAAGCCGGAACTGGAGATCTTCGTTGAGGCCAGGAAAAGCAGGGCCTTCATCTTCACCAAGGTGGTGAAGGGCGTGGGCGGCCTGCCTCTGGGCTCACAGGGCAAGATGTTAGTCCTCATTTCCGGGGGCATTGACTCGCCAGTGGCCGCCTGGATGATGATGAAGAGAGGCTGTCCGGTCACCCTCCTGCATTTCGACTCCCGGCCGTATGCTGATGCCATAGACCAGTCCATGAGATGCGCCGCGGTTCTAGCAGACTGGACTGCAGGCAGAAAGATCGATTTTATCACCATCCCCATCAGCCGGGGAATTGAGAAGATAGCATCTCACTATCCTAAAGCCACCTGCGTTCTCTGCCGGCGCTTGATGTACCGCATAGCCACCCAGGTTATGGAGATGCAAGGTTGCCTGGGCATTGTCACTGGCTATTCCATGGGCCAGGTGGCCTCCCAGACCGCAGATAACATCCTGGCCGAGCAGGCTGCGGTGGGAGTTCCGGTGTTCCATCCGCTCATTTCTCTGGATAAGACGGAGATCGTGGATCTAGCCAGGAAGATCGGCACATATGGGATCACGGAAAAGACGAAAACCTGCACTGCCGTGCCGATCAAGCCCATGACCCGGGCCAAGAAGGACGAGATCCTCCTGGCAGATGAAGAGCTGGGGCTGAAGGAAATAGCCGGGGCATTGGTCAAAGAGATGAAGGTGATCAGAATTGGATATCAGGATATTGAGAATAGGTGGGAAGGCCAGGAATAATTGTCTGTTAGCAATATCAACAATCATTATTGATGATATCTGAACTGTAAGTAATGAACTAACTTACGGATAATAGATAGATCTTCCATTTTCTTAATCCTGCGCAAAAAAAGCCCTTAAAGCAGTCGATTATTCTCCAGAAGTGCCCCAATGATATTGATTATTGAGAACCGGGCATGGCCAGTTAGCGCGAGGTGATTTGGCCATGAAATATTTAGTGGTATTATTGCTAATCGCTAAATAATCAACAGTTATTAATTCTGGATTGCATCATTATGGCCAGAATAATTCTCAATTTTCAAGATTTATCCCGTAATTCCTTCCACTAATTACAGACAAATTAGGCGCAAAACATAAATATTGAAAGAAGAGATTACAAGATGTCAGTTGCGAATTAATTGAACTAATTGCAATGATGGATTTAAGGTTCCCTTGGAATTGCATCAAGGGATTATGATAAACAAGTCACAATGGGCACATTTGTCGCGTATCCGCAACGAAGGAAAGAATATTGGCAAACATATTGGAAAACCGAGAAAAATATCAAAATTTTGATCATAAATTTAGGAGAGAGATGAATGGCTGAAGACAAAAGAAGGTCCAAGAAAGAGGTAAAGGGTACGATGACAGTTCAGGAGGCAGGCAGAAGAGGTGGCATGAAGACTGCCCAGACACATGGAAAGGATTTTTATGAAGCTATCGGCCACAAGGGCGGTCAGAGGGTCAAAGAACTAATTGAAGAAGGAAAGAGAGCTAAGGCACTGAATGCAGAGAGGCAGTAGTGCATTTTTTTAAGAATGCAGAAAAGTCCTGACACTGGCAAGCAACTTTGCGGTTTACCTGGACCGGCAGCATGGCCGGAATGGTAAAATGAGGCTGCAGCTCTACGGTGAGCCTGCGCTCCTTGGCTGAGTGTCCTCTGCATTTTCGCTCAACGATTTCGCCATCTCGTCTTTCATTTTAACCAGGATCCATCCGCGCTTGGTGCGGGTAAGGGCATAGCCGCCGTTGAGCTTTTTGCCCTCCAGCCAGAAGGCTGCGTGGCCGCTATGCAGGGCCTGGGCCATGGAGATATCCTCACCATCTTTTTGGGTCATATTTCTATAGGGACCTGTATCCCATGTAGTCACAGTTCCGGCTCCGTACTGGCCTTCCGGGATGGTGCCCTCAAAAGAGGCATACTCGATTGGGTGGTCTTCGGTTTGAATAGCCAGGCGTTTGTCCTTGGGATCTGTGGAAGGACCTTTTGGGACGGCCCAGGACTTGAGAACTCCCTCTACCTCCAGGCGCAGATCATAGTGCAGGCGGCGGGAGTTATGCTCTTGCACCACGAAGATCTGGCCACTGGAAACCGCTCTCTCGCCGGAGGGCTCGGAAGTGATGGAGAAATCCCTCTTCTTTCGGTAGGTTCTTAGCGGATCAGAAGCTTGCGAGCCTTCATTCATGAAAACACCAGCACAATTTTCTCCTTTTCTCTCTCCTAATTTATAGATTTTCACTTGGCGAACAAAAGTCAATGATTACTATATCTGACAAAGGCTTTTTCTCCTCAAAACTAATAATATTTGTAGGAGTGATCGCTTTGCCATCCCATCCGCATCATGAGCCCACGGATCAGGAGCCTGTGGTAAAAGTCGAAGAGAAAACGCTCGACCAAGAAAGGAAAATGGAGGCTAAAGGGAATTCTCTTCAGGATAAAGCCCAAAAAGATAAGCCCCAAATGAGACATTCCGGCCATGCCGATCAGGGCCACGCTGTACAAGGCCATGCAGGAAAAGGCCATCATAAAATGCTGGCCGATTTCAAGCGGCGGTTGATCGTCTCCCTCATTCTTACCGGGCCGGTACTCTTTCTCTCTGCTCATGTGCAACAGCTCTTCGGCTTTTATTGGCAACCTCCTGGCTCAGGCCCCCTCCTTTTCTTCCTCTCTTCCGCCGTCTACTTCTATGGAGGCTATCCCTTCTTTACCGGCCTCAAGGCTGAATTTCGAAAAAAGCAACCAGGCATGATGACACTTGTGGCAGTGGCCATAACCGTGGCTTACGTCTACAGCTCTTCTGTAATCTTTGGCTTCGCCGGCATGGACTTTTTCTGGGAGCTGGTCACGCTGATAGATATCATGCTTCTCGGCCACTGGATTGAGATGCGATCGACCATGGGAGCCTCGCGCGCCCTGGAGGAGCTGGCCCGCATCCTGCCCTCTCAGGCTCATCTGATCAAGGGCGAGGGCGAGCAGCTGCATGAAGTCGATGTTGCCAGCTTGAAGCCGGAGGATCATGTTCTGGTAAAGCCCGGCGAAAAATTTCCCTCAGATGGAAGGGTGCTGGAGGGGGCCACGGATGTGAATGAGTCGGCGCTCACCGGGGAGTCTCAGCCGGTGATCAAGAGGGCCGGAGACGAGGTCATGGCCGGCTCGATAAATGGCTCAGGAGCTGTAACTGTGGCTGTCACGAAGATGGGCAAAGACAGCTACCTGTCCCAGGTGATCGAGCTGGTGAGCCGAGCCCAGGAGAGCCGATCAAAGACCCAAAACCTGGCAGACAAAGCGGCCTTTGCGCTCACGGTTGTGGCTCTAACGGCAGGCAGCCTCACCTTGGCCGCCTGGCTCATCGTTGGAGAGGGTTTTGCCTTTGCCGTGGAGAGGGCGGTGACGGTCATGGTCACGGCCTGTCCTCATGCTCTGGGGCTGGCCATTCCTCTGGTTGTGGCCGTGTCCACATCCCTGGCCGCCAAATCCGGGCTTTTAGTTCGAGAGCGGCAGGCTTTCGAGACGGCCAGAGGCATCTCTGCGGTGGTCTTCGACAAGACGGGCACGCTCACACAAGGCCGTTTCGGGGTTACAGATATTCTTCCTCTGGCCGAATTGGATGAGAACAAAATCCTTGAGCTGGCAGCGTCCCTGGAGGGGCGGGCGGAGCATCCCATCGCCCAGGCAGTGACGAAAAAGGCGGTGGAGAGGGATCTAGCCATCCTCACGCCCCAGGAGTTTCGGCTCATTCCTGGAGAGGGGATCGAAGGCCGGGTCGAGGGCAGGGATCTGAAGATAGTCAGCCCAGGCTATCTGAAAGATCTCAAAGGCGATTTTCAGGACGAGCGACTGGAGCAGCTGCTGGGGCAGGCAAAGACGGTGGTGATCCTGCTGGAGGGCAAAAAGCCCCTGGGCGCTATTGCTCTGGCCGACATGGTCCGGAAGGAGTCCCGAGAAGCCGTGGACCAGCTCAAGTCCATGGGCATAAAATGCATGATGCTCACCGGAGACAATCGATCCGTGGCCGAGGCGGTCTCAAAGGAGCTGGGCCTGGATGAGTTCTTCGCCGAGGTGCTGCCCGGTGAGAAAGCGGATGCCGTCAAGAAGGTGCAAGAGAAATACACCGTGGCCATGGTAGGAGACGGAGTGAACGATGCTCCCGCTCTGGCCCAGGCGGATGTGGGCATCGCCATTGGCGCGGGAACGGATGTAGCCATCCAGGCAGCGGACATAATATTAGTAAGAAATGACCCGCGCGATGTGGTCAATATCATTAGCCTCTCCAAAAAGACCTACTCAAAAATGCTGCAAAACCTGCTCTGGGCCACGGGCTACAATGTCATTGCCATTCCTCTGGCAGCGGGCGTTCTGTATGCCTGGGGCTTTTTGCTAAACCCTGCAGCGGGAGCGGTGCTCATGAGCCTGTCCACGGTGATCGTGGCGGTGAATGCGAGACGGCTTGGTATGTGAAATCCTTCCAGTAATAAGTATCTTCAGTTCCAATACCAAATTCCGGAAGAGTCTGATTGGAGATAAGTCAGATTGGAAGTCAACTTTCATTCCTTACTGCGGAATGTGGGATTAATTATTAAATTAATATTTATAGTGATTTCAAGTCTGAACGTTTTTGCGTTAGCACATCTACGTGAGATCATCAAACAGGTAAATATTAAAGCTCCACTTATCGGACAGATTATTGCATAATGCACGATCTTGATTTACAAGGTTCACTGGAGGCTAGCAGCAACGAACTTTAGACGCTTTGTGATATTTTTCCTGCTTCTTGCCTGCCTTAATGCGCTGGCAGCCTCAATCGAGCATGTTCGATTCTCGTAATGATTTTCAGTAAACTTCACCCACGACCAGTGGAAGAAAAAGAAAAAAAGGAAGGATATACAGGCCTGGAGCTTAATGGTTTAAGCCTAAAGGTTTAAATTCGTTTGAGCAAATGCGAGAGATTAAATGTGCGGGAAGGAGATGAAACATTAGGATTCGAAGGGTATACACTATATTTATAGTTTCATTGCTGATTTATTTAGCTTCAGCAGTGGTTACACAGGCTCAATCACCCGTGAGTAGCGCATTCACCGCAATTGCGGCTCCCGAAAATAGTACGATCAAAATCCTCGGAATTGATTCAACCGCCTTCCCAAAAATAAAGGCCAATCTTTTCATCAATAAATTCTGTGCCCTAGCCGGTAACTTGAAACATGAGAACTTCAAGGTCAAGGAAGACGGCAATGATCTAGCAATCGATAATATCTATTTCTCAGGAAATGCCTCCGGCCAGAAGCTCGATTTTGCCGTAGTCTTCGATGATACGGGTAGCATGAGCCAAGAGATAAACGCCATGAAATCAAAGGTCAAAGACCTGACCGACACTCTCAAGGCTTCAGAGATAAATGCCACTTATTCTCTTGTATCCTTCAAGGACAGCGCATCTGTCAAGACCGAATGGACCGATGATCCAGATCTATTCAAGAAAAAGGTAAATTCTCTTCAGTCGATTGGAGGCGATGATGAACCTGAGGTTTCCTTGGATGCAATAGCCACAGTGCTTGCAATGGGCTTCAGACCCGATGCTCAGAAGATTATTCTTGTAATAACCGATGCCCATGCTCACGATAAGAATGATAGCAGTGCATTCTCGATGTACACTAAAGAGGATATTGAGAAAGACCTGAAAGAGTCCGGTGCAATATTCATACTCATCTCACCGACGTTTGAGAAATCAAGTAACTACGTGGACTTGAGAGAGATTGCTAACGATATCCAGAGCACCTGGATCGATATTAATTCTGCTGAGTTCTCGGTCATACTGGAACAAATTCAGGGGATACTAACTGGGACATATGTGATAGAGTGTACAGCACCCGACCAGGCGCCTGCCGAGAACAGGACGATTTTAGTTGTCGTGGACAAGCCGGGATGTGTGAGGGGCAGCGATGCAGGTTCCTATATTTCGCCAGGAAGCGTAACCAGTCCACAGGGCACGCCTTCGACACTTCGCCGGGTCATTGAGCTTTCGATCTCCGGCCGGGTCTTTGATGACAGCAACGACGACGGATTTAAGGGCACTGATGAGGTAGGCTTAGAGGGTTGGAAGGTCCAGCTGCTAGATGGACCCGATGGATACTCAACAACCACAAAGACCGATCGAAAGGGGTACTACATTTTCACCGGGCTTCTGCCCGGAAGCTACCGATTGACTGCTGTATCACAGGGGAAATGGACGGCCACGGCCCCGAAAAAAGAGGTCCAAACGATAGAGCTTATTGACGCCTACAAGTCGGAGATTGACTTTGGATTCAGAGTTTCGGGACACGAACCATGAGGCTTCGATAAGAGTTGTAATCAATAAATCGAAATGCTCCATTTATGTTGAGGATCTAGAAGGCTTAAAGCAACCCCATGTTCTCAAGCTGCATCCTGACGATCCGTGCGCCTTCTTCGCACTCCTCCGGCGATTTGCCGCCCGTGATCACCAGTTTGCCGG
>DATLBD010000144.1:0-4262 GCA_035527135.1 Methanothrix sp.
CGGCCTGGTCTATCCCATGTACTACAACGGCCTCTTCTCAGACCTGCGCCTGCCTCTCACCGAGGCCTTGACTCATGCCAGAGCGGAAGGGTTGGGACTTTGGCCTTACGATAGGACCACAAAGGGATTTTCAGTCTCCGACCTGGATGCCATCATGGAAGAGGTGGCGATCCTTCCCAAGCTCTTCCGACGCATTGTGAATTACATGGGAGACGGTGGCAGGATCGATGGCTTTAAAGAGCATTTGCAGAAAGGGTGCGAGCCTCTGGTCAAAATTGAGCCGGTCCACTTCACCCGGTTTGATGCCATCGTCGATGTTCGGGGAGAAAAGGTAAGGCTGGCGGAATCGCCCGAGAATCTGATATTCATGGACAGGGTGCTGTGCAAGAAGCGCTGACCGGAGATTCTTTTATTCTTTTTTCTTTGATCTTAGCATTGAAGTAGCCTGTGCCTTGAAAATTCATGAAATTGAAAACGTAACGACCCTAGCAATTGAAGTCACTCAAATTATTTATTCTAATAGAGACTAGATCTAGCTATGCCCATCCTTCGAGAAGATAATGATCTTAGAGATGCTCTGCAAAGCTGCCGCACCATCTGTGTGGTCGGCATCTCTCCCGATCCCTACAAGCCCAGCTACTTCGTCTCCGATGTCCTGCGAAGCCGCGGCTTCAAGCTCTATCTCGTTAATCCCAACTATGCAGGCAGTATCATTCTGGGCGAGAAGGTCTACGCTTCCATGCAGGACATCCCGGATGAGATCGACATTGTAGATGTATTCCGAAGACCCTCTGCCGTACCTGCCCTGGCTGAGGAGGCCAAGCAGAAAGGCTT
Source organism: Methanothrix sp. (assembly GCA_035527135.1). Classification (GTDB taxonomy): domain Archaea; phylum Halobacteriota; class Methanosarcinia; order Methanotrichales; family Methanotrichaceae; genus Methanothrix. Next base: position 835 of record DATLBD010000144.1, read on the forward strand.
CAAGGTTTTCTGGATGCAGCCAGGCACAGAGAGTCCGGAGGCCATAAAGAAGCTGGACAGAGAAGGATTTCGCGTGGTAGCGGGGAGATGCGCCAAAATAGAGTCCAGCCGATTGCTCTGAATTGTTTTTATATAATTAAACTTAGTTCCTCACTCTTTAGTGTGTGTGTGACAAGAGATACAAATCCTCTGGATGCCAAACCAGCTATCCAGACTCAAGTGGTTAGTTATCCTGCGTGCTGATTTCTTGATCCCGGTTTCAAATCCCATTTCATGATAACTTGACATTAGCCACGTGGAACAGCGAAGAGCCAAAAAAGAGGATTAATGACTAAATCTTAGCCTCTTCGCCTGATCAGGCTAACTGTTGCCAGGGTAGCCAATAAGGCCAAAGCTACATCAAATCCCGGTTGCTGTTGAATCCTTTGGCTTACCTGTCTCTTCAGCTCCTCTTCCGCCTTCTGTTGAAGCTGCTCGGGAGTGAGGTTCAGATTCTCGTTGATCTTCTGGTTGATTTTTGCTCTCGCCTGCTCTGTCAGATTCTCCTTAGTGGCGTTGAGATCCTGGGCGATGTGTTCTTGGGTTAGATTTCCGTCCAGAATGTGTGAAACCGCGTTCTCCGGAATCTGTTGCCCGGCAGCATTCACCTGATCCAGGATGGACCCGGCTACAGCTTCAATCGGATTTTGGGCCGACGCGGTCGAGATCACTGTCAAAAGACAAACCATTAAAATTAAATGCAAAATCTTCACGTCTCTTATCACCTGTTTTTTGAGCACTATTAGCTGTTTTCAAATAACTATTGTTAACCTAAAAGGCTTTCGCTTCATTGTTCGCTAACAGAATGCCTTTTTCATCTGGATGGATATTCAAGGTCGAAGGTCTTGTTGTAAACAGGCCGCAAATTAAAATATTCTAAAATCGAATGGGATTTTATTCATCTCACTGATTCTAATCAGTTTCGATTTAACAGCCTAATTCGTAAGGAAGCAGCACAAATTTTTCTAAAATATTACTAATCAAATTATTAGCATTAGCAAAAGCTAAATAGCCTGGCCGGCAGTACCCTATTCGATGTTCTCCGGCTGGGATGAATACCATCTGATAAATAAGGAGCTTGCTGAACTGGTAGAGAGCCTGCCCGATTCTCCTCTGGGAGAGATAATCAGCTACGTGCTCTCCTCTCCAGGAAAGAGGGTCCGACCTCTTATCCTTATCTTCTCTGCGCAGGCAATGGGTGGCACAGCGTCTCGAGCCACGAACGCGGCTCTTGCTATTGAGTTAGTACATGCAGCATCCCTGGCGCATGACGATATTCTCGACCTGGGCATAGAGAGAAGAGGCTCGCCTAGCGCTCTGCAGCGTTTTGGGCCGGAAGCAGCTCTTCTCGCCGGGGACTGGCTTATTTCTCGGTCCATAGAGTTGATATCTCATTACAGCCAGCCGGTAATAAGCGCTTTTTCCTCCGCTTGCATGGACATGTCGGAGGGAGAATTAATGGATCTGTCTTCAGCCTGCTCCCCTGATGATTACTATCAATGTATCTCTAAAAAAACCGCCACACTTTTTTCCGCATCAGCTAAGATAGGCGGACTCATAGCTGGCGCAGATGAGGTGGATGTGGCAAGATTAGAGAGCTATGGGACACACCTCGGCCTGGGCTATCAGGTGCTGGACGATCTGGAGGAATTTTTGGGGCTGGATCAAGGAAAATCGTCCAAAAAGACCTCTGTTACCCTTCCCATAATCTACAGCGGCCAGTATCCGGATGATGCCGTGGCGCAGATGTGCATCAAGGCCATCAGTGATCACAGTCGCTCGGCAAAAAATGCTCTTTTTCTCACCCCAGGCAGAGTGGATATAAAATCTCGCCTGGAGAGCATTGTGGACGAGATGACGCACCAGGGACTAGAGAGATGCAGATCGCAAAAAAGCCTCTGCTGAGAATCGAGGCCTCGGCAGAAGGAAGAGGCATCAAGCTTTCTGCTCACGGTGCATTCGCTCCTCTCGCCAGGCCGGTCTTGGACAGAATCAATAAGATCTTTGCCGATGAGAAGCCCATCAGCTCCGGGCCGGATAAATTCATTTTCTCCACATGGATTCCGCCGGCGCCAAGCCTTGCCTTCGACCGCATGCTCTCAGCCCAGGTGGCAGCTTTGACTCGCCGCCCTGTTCCCGACCAGTTTTCCATAGCTGTTATGAGGGCCTGCCCTAATGAATGCATCCACTGCAGCGCCCCCTCCCGTCAGGGAGAGATACTGGAGAGCGAAATCGTGAAAGGGGCAATCTCTCAGGCCCTGGAGATGGGATCTTACCTCATAACCTTCGATGGGGGCGAGCCCATGCTCAGGAAAGATCTGCCCAATCTGGTCTCTTCCGTTGGCTCACGGGCCATTGCTACCTCATTTACCAGTGGCTACAGTCTCACCGCTGAGAGAGCTCAGCAGCTAAAGAAAGCAGGGCTTTACGCAGTGCGAATCAGCATCGACAGTCCTTTCGAGAAGGAGCATGACCGGGTGCGGGGCCGAAGCGGAGCCTTCCAGGATGCACTCTGTGGTGTGAGAAATGCGCTGGATGCAGGCCTCCTGGTCGACCTCTTCATGGTGACCTCTCCCCACAACATCGATCATCTGGAAGATGCTTTTTCTCTGGCCGCGGATCTGGGGGTGCATGAGCTTTCCTTTTATGAGATCGTGGCCGTGGGACGCTGGGCGGCACATGAGGATGAGGTGCTGACATCCGCTGATGTCCTACGGCTGGAGCGCTTCCACAAGGAGAAGAACCGATCGAACGGCCCGCGCGTCACGGCTCTGCCCTATCTGCTCGGCCCGGAGATGTTTGGATGCTTTGCCGGGCGCAGATGGATTCACGTGGACGGGGCAGGTGAGGCGCTGCCCTGCGCTTACATGCCACTAGGCTTTGGAAACATCAAAGAAAAGAGCCTGAAGGAGATCTGGAAGGATATGACATCCTACCAATGGTTCAAGGGGAGATGCTCCTGTCAGATGAGAGATCACGAGTTTAGAGAAGCCCACCACGAGATACTGAGGAAATAACAGCCATTATTTTCAAAATACTTAGTACACATTTTTATTATAATTAAAGTTAGAAGAGTGTTCTGCTTCCCCCTTCTCCCCCTTCTCTTGCTCTTTTCCCAGTCATTTCAGATTCCCAGAGCCAGACGAAGCGTATTTCGAACTGCAGGCGCCAGCCCCAGGGTGATCAAGGTTAGTTTGGTGAGATTTCGCAAGGATGGCTCGCTCAGAGATTTGTCGATCATGCTCAGCACGGGCAGGAGGATCGCCAGCTTAAGAGGAAACATAATAGCAGCAGAGCCGGTCAGGTTTATGAGAAAAGTGGGGACTACGTGCTTTTCGTAGTAGAAGAACCAGTCTACTCCTAAATAGGTTGAGCTGGCGTCCAGCATA
>DATLBD010000145.1:0-16145 GCA_035527135.1 Methanothrix sp.
TGCTTATGGTACAACACAAGTGGCTGGAAAAAATCCTCCTCTCCACCAAGAAGGAGAACGTCCTGGTCCACCAGCTCGGAGTGCAAAAACTCCTTGTTCATGGCCATTTCCCAGCGGACCACATCCAGAAGGTCTGTCTTCTGGGCTATGAAGAGAGTGTTGTTGATTACATGCTCAATCATGGGGGCTTTCATCTTCATGCGTATTCCCGCTCTCATTAGCCCTTCCCATTTCATCATTGCGTTTACCATGAACCGTGAAAAGCCGCTCGTACCCTCCATCCAGTCGAACAGCGGCGGGAACACTATCACCCACCGGATCCTCTTTTCAAAAGCTGCAGCCCGCAGGCACCAGTAGCCGCCCATAGAAATACCGAGTATTGCGACGTCCATGAGTTTAAAAAAATCAAGAATAGCTTTGGTGGGTTTCTCCCATGCGTGGTCGGACGCCAGGTTGTATTTTCTGAGTGCTCCACCCTGACCCGGACCCTCAAAGGCAATGACCTCGTAACCGTTCTCGGAAAAGATCTTCGTGAAGCAATAAAACTCCTCGATGAACGAGTCAAAGCCGCCGTGGATAAGGATCGTTCCCTTTTTATCGCCTTCGGGGGCCAGCCGCATCGCAGGGAGGAAACCCTTTTCATAAGGAACCTTGTAGCGCTCTATATTGTCATCCTTGAACGCCTCGTAGAAAACATCGAGGAATTTATCGTAGAGGCGCAGTTTGTCTGGGTCGGACGGCTTTACCAGGAACTCAGCGGCCCGGTAGTAAAAGGCTGCGTTTTTCATCCGTCCCTCAGCTAGGGCTTCCTCAGCCAGCCCCAGGAAGGCGTTTTTATAATCGTCGAAGTTCTTGATGAGGGAGGCGCCCTTCTTCAGGTCTATCAGCCTGGTGTACCCTTCCGAGTACCAGCGGTTAAGCTGTAAGTTATAGAATTTATTTTTATGAAAATTATAAAATCCCACGGGCAATGTTGTTTTCACTGGCACCTTCACCTTTTCAAGATAGCTGCTTATCAGGCGAAAAAGCTTTTGGCTGAACGCGATCGGCAACCCCGCTATGCTCGGGTGGCCTGTCGATTGGCCCAGATGCGTTCGAGCTCGCTGCACTTGCGGTCGAGCAAGATAGCGGTTGGCCGCTCGTGGCCGGTGACATTGGCATCCACATTCTATCATTCGCACGTAATTTGGCAACTCATCATAAACATCTTTAAAGCAGCTATTATTACGATGATTATTCTCACTTCATAATTTGATTCAGATGATTTAATTAAATTTAAATAGCTAAAAATTCTATTATTAATTAGAGCCTGCAGAACCACTATGTAAAATTCCTCTGAAGGCTCAAATATCTAAGGAGGGAAAAAATGACCCGAAGATTGGCCCGACCAATTATGGCCGGATTTATAGCGTTTCTACTGCTCCTGGGATGCTGCCTAGGAGCCTCGAACAGCACGATTGCCTCCAGTGGCCTGCCCCAGGCACCAGATGAAGCCAAGCTCAATGAGATCCTGAATGACTTCGAACAGTACGCCGAGATGGGCATGAACGACTGGAAGGTTCCCGGTATGGCTGTGGCCATCGTTCGTGGGAACGAAACAATATACCTCGAAACCTTTGGCGTTACAAAAGTGAATTCCAGCGACCCAGTTACTTCCAACACCATCTTTCAGATAGGATCTACCTCCAAGGCATTCACCGCCGCCCTGGTGGCAATGCAGGTGGATGCTGGGAAGGTTAATTGGGACGATAGGGTGATAGATCACCTATCGGACTTCAAGATGTATGATCCCTGGGTCACCAGGGAGTTCACAGTGACGGATCTCATGGCACAGCGCAGCGGATTGCCTGCACACACCGGAGATGATCTGGTTGCCCTGGGCTATGATCGTGATTACCTGGTGCGGTCATTGCGCTATACAAAGCCTGAGACCAGTTTCCGCTCTGCCTATGCCTACCAGAACGCCTTGTTCCTGGCCACCGCAAAGCTGGTGGAAAACCTGACCGATGAGAGCTGGGAAGAGAACGTCCAGAAGAAGATCTTCCAGCCACTGGGAATGTCCAACTCCACCGTGGACATGAAATCTTTCCAGCAGGCCGAAGACGTGGCCTATCTGCATCAGATTAGAAACGGAAGCGTCACTGCCTTGCCCATGGACTGGAGATACATGGACTGGGTCTACATCTACGGCCCAGCTGGCGGGATCAACTCCAACATAATTGATATGACCAAATGGCTGCGCCTGCAGATGCACAACGGCAGCTTTGAGGGCCAGCAGCTCTTAAGTGAGAACAGCACCCTTTACATGCACTCACCCAAGACCATTGTAAGCCCGCTGGCGTCTGCGAACAGCGCATACTATTGTCTAGGCTGGGTATACCGGGAGTCAATGCCCTATCCAATCATCTGGCATAACGGAGGGACTCTGGGTCATCATAGCATGGTGGCTTTCGTTCCCCAGGCCGACATAGGGATTGTGGTATTATCCAATATAGATTCTGAGCTACCCGAATCTCTTGCCTATCGCTTCTTCGACCTGTACTTCGACAATCCGGCAAAGGATTACAGCGCAGTAGCACTTGATCAGACGAAGATGATCGAGAACCAAACAATTGCCAGCTATCCCAAACAACCGACTTCGCCCGAACCGGCACTGCCTTTAGAAAGATACGTGGGCAACTATAGCGACCAAATCTATGGCAGGATCAACATCAGCCAGGAGAACGAGTCCCTGGTAGCGAACGCAGGCCCTGGGAATGTGAAGATATTCTTAACGCCATGGAACAGGGATACCTTCAGTATCTCCGAGCCTGAGATAAGCGATCAGAAGGGATTTGCCCAGTTCCAAATCGGCCCGGATGGCCAGGCGAATAGCATGGAGGTTATCGGAGGCGTTTTCACTAGCAAAGTCGCTTTTGAGAGAGAAGCATAGCTAAAAAGAGCCGAACGGTGTATAGAACCAGGGTTCTTTACCCGTTCGTCAATATTTATATCAGACTAAAAAATGAGGCCATGTCGGGAGAAGATGAGAAGGATCGATAACGTAGGTCATCAGAAGTGCAGCATCAGAGCCGCCAGGGGCTTCATCTAATCCCGCCTATCAAGCTATTAAGTCATCTGCAGCCAGGTCCTGGCAGGAAGGACGCCCGCACGCCAGGGGCCGATCGGCTGCAATTAGGGTCGAGCGAGATGACCCTGCACAGTCTACTGACCGATCTTACAAAATTGATCCATCCATCTGATCACAACAAAACAAAAATTTTAAGATGAGTATTCGATCCAGTCAGTGGATAGTCAGAGAAACCAGCGAACTATTAGAAATTACTTATACAAGAAATTTTAGATATTTGCCCTCCATAAGTCATTTGGCGGCGTGCCGGCTGGCAGGAATCCGGTCGGGCAACGATGGCCAGGTAGACCTCTTCCTTGAGGACGACAGAGCCCACCTAGGTCATGACCGAAATCATAACATCAGTATCTCGATATGCTTAGGGGATGCAGCCACCATACCACAAACAGGATTACAAATAGGGCAATGAGGATCTTGAGAGCCAAGAGATATTCATTTGCCCAGGGTATGTTAAAGCCTGAAAGGAAATCTCCATCAATACCAACTGTCGAAATGGTATCACCCTTAAAAATGTGTGCTGTACATGAAGAAATCACTTTCGATCCTCTCATGCATGCTCTGGATAAATTCACCATAGGGAAGAGGAGGTTATAATTATAATCTGATGATTTTAAAAAAATGAAGGTGAATTTTTAGTACACCTTGGAAAATTGTGCCTTATCAGGGACTTTGAAGCAAGTGCAATCGAAGATGCCCCTGGCGGACTTGAAGGCCTTTGCATCTGCATAGTTCATATCGCTAAATCCGCCATAGCAGCAGGGCAGCCATGAATCAACCTTCTCTTCCTCCTCTGAGTCGGTATGTAAATTCATATTTTTCTTTATGTGGAAGCTCCCCACGTAATCCTCATTCATCTCTATCAAAGGCTTCTTCCAGGCTTTCATTGCCAAGCCGAGGACTTGAGTCTCCTCCGAATCTTCTTCAGGCTCTTCATCCACCGGGACTCCCTCAAATTGAAGCACTCCAAAGTGTGCTCGGCCATCAACCATGTCCTCTTCGATATTCATTGTATTACCTGTTGCATCCGATTGAGCTTCAAGCACCTTATCCAATCCGTGAGCCTGATCAACCAGGTGATGCAAGGAATTCAAACCATCACGGTTCTTTATCCAATCTTCTTCCTTTAAGAGAGAATTGAAAACAACAGGATGGAGACTATAATATCGTGATCCTATGCCCATTACTGAGAGGCTGTAGGTCATTTTGCTGTCTTCTTTCATCTGAATAACGCTTGTTGTTTCTTCTTCCTCTTCAATTACCTCTCCATCTTCATCGTAAGCGTTGTTGATCCAGGTCTTATTGGTGTATGAACTCTCTGCATATATGGTCGAATCAGTATCGATTTTCCCGCTGCCGTGAGCTTTATTCTTCGCCTCAACGCCGTTAAACAGTCGTCCATCCGTCCCGAGATCGTCTGGCATTTGAGCATATTTATAGGCAGTAAAGAAGCCCGTTCCGCTCACGTTCTGTTCAAAGTTGAATTTGAGATTTTTCTCTTCCAATGTCGTTGGATTGTCATATGCCGCATCATCCTCCTGTAATTGCTCCTCCTTTTCCCAGTTATCGGCTGAGGCTATGCCTATTAGCGCAAAGAGAGCCAGCAATAAAATTATCTCTCTCAGTTCATTCCCTCCTCAGATACACTTTCGATGTTAGCACGTATTGCTTATATTATTTTAAGGTATCTGCTAGCATTTTGCATATGTAGCATAATAGCATAATATTCTATTTTATTGTATTAATAAAAAACACAATAATGCTAAAAAATATTGAAAAATCGTATGTATTTCCAAATGAAGAAAGTATCGAGTGCATATGCTCTGCATGCATGCGTCAAAGATTTCCGTGATGCGTGCGCATTATACTTAGGCAGGAGATTCGATTCCGCCTTAAGAGCTGCTATCTTGCTAGGTATGCATGGTGAGTCGCGCTTCGAGTCATTCTTTATTCGATCCTCTATTTGGCCTTACAAAGTGATGACACGCCCTGGTTATAATGCTAGAATCTTGACCTACCAATTTAACGTAACCATTATTCACTTACTCAATTTAGGCATACAAATCAGGAATAATTATTACTAAATTCGATTTTAGTTAATCTTTTATAATTGAATAGCATTTTGATTTATGGTGAAACTATGCATATTCCTGATGGCTATCTAGGGCCATACACTTATATGGCAATGTGGGTCATAATGATCCCCATCTGGTATTACGCGGGAAGGAAGCTCAGTTCTGAGCTGAAGTCCAGGCAGGTTCCCCTGCTGGCGCTGGCAGCAGCGTTCTCTTTTGTTATTATGATGTTTAATGTCCCTATCCCAGGAGGCAGCACCGGCCATGCCGTAGGAGGCGCAATAATCGGCATTGTCTTGGGGCCCTGGGCTGCAGTGATTGCCATATCCGTTGCCCTCGTGTTGCAGGCACTGATGTTTGGCGATGGTGGGATTACAGCTATCGCAGCCAATTGCTTCAATATGGCTGTAGTAATGCCCTTTGTAGCCTATTATGCCTACAAGCTTCTCAGCGGAGGCACGGAAATTACATCTTCGAGAAGAGTTATTGCCGCGGCCGTAGCTGGCTACATATCTCTCACGCTGGCCGCAGCGCTTACAGGCTTTGAATTCGGGATACAGCCGATATTGCATCATACCGCCGAAGGAGTTCCTCTCTACATGCCCTACCCGCTGAGCGTGACGGTTCCGGCTATGGTACTGGAGCATGCTCTCGGATTCGGCATCCTTGAGGCCCTCATTACAGCACTGATCTTTGCCTACATCCAGAGAACGGACACCTCTCTGCTTTATGGAGAGAAATCCGCTGTGCAGAAGATGAAAATGGGAAGAGCAACCACAGCTTGAGGCGAGACCATGGATAAGATAATAAGAAATTTTGCTATCGGCCTGGTTGCGCTGATTATTCTGGCACCGTTAGGGCTTTTGGCTGTTGGTGAGACCTTTGGCGAATGGGGGCCGGAGGAGGTTAAGGAAAAGCTCGGCTTTGTACCTCCCGGTTTGGAGCAGCTTTCATCGCTTTGGAGCGCACCCCTGCCGGATTATGCCCTGGCCGGCGGAGGCGATTCGATGACAGCGGCTGCGGGTGCTTATATCCTGTCCGCAGTTATAGGCGTTATTATCTGTGGTGGCCTGCTTTACTTCGTAGGCAAGAGGGTTGCCAAAAACTAACGCTTTTTTTCCATTTTTTTAGTTACAATACAATTAAATGAAAATATCTAATAGAGGATTCCTATAAACTTACTCCATGCCATAATATGAAAAAATTATATAATATTAATATTATCGTATAACGTGGATTCTTTTACAACCTGAATGCCTGCCTGGCCGCACTCGTTGCGGTCTCGCTAGTTAGTGTCGCTCGCTGGCCTGGGGCTGCAGGGGCGGTTGTTCCGTAGCCTATCAAGGGAGCCGCACTGCGAGGCTGATCTCATAAAAAGTTGGTAAAGGTTCTCCCGCAGCAAGAGGATCTCTTGCGGACATCGGGCCGAAAAACCATAGCATAGTGTTCCTGGCGATTATAACTGAGGCTTTGAGACATTGAACGATACAGATGAGAACACCTGATTTCTGCCTGGAGAAGCGGTTGTCCTTCTGGGATCCAAATCCCAAGATCGATCGTATTGAGTGTCTATTCAAGGATGAGACGGGCCGACGGGTGATTGACCAGCCATCCGGAGCGTACAGTCCTGAAACATTGACTTTATATGTCAGATCGTGTAAGCTAATTGAATAAGATTAGGTGGGGGGATAAGGCATGTCTTGCACAGATGTAGTCACTTCCGATGATCGCTCTGAATCGAAGGACGGGCGAAGGTATAAAAAATTAATATTTCAGTCTGCATTCTCTCTTCTTCTTATTATTCCTTGCGTCATGGGGGCCTTTCCCCTGGACTGCTCCTATCAGTGCAGCGCCAACGATGTGGAGGTTACCGGGGCCCAGATATCCGACCAGAACGGCAACGACCTGACCTGCAGCTTCTGCGAACCAGGTAATCCTGCCAGCGCTTATCTAGCATTAACCGTGTTCAATCATGCCGCTGCAGCCAGATACAATATTTACATAATCTACACCCTTTCCTTGAACGGGGTCGACCAGCCCAGGACGTTCTCCTGTTTAAGTGCCTCTATTGGAGGAGGCCAGACCATTAAGACCGAAATTCCCATCTCCTGGACCTGCGGTCAGAGTGTGGATCTGAAGAATATTGTCCTCACCTGGTCCACCGTAGCTAAAGAAGACACCTGCGACATCCCCAAGAACTGCCATCCACCGGGCCAGAGCTGGTGCATGCCGCTCATGAGCGTTAAGACTCCTCTTGTGGCTGCTTTTTCCAGCAACTCTCCCCAGTGTATCTGCGGGCCCCAGAGCTGTAAACCCATCCAGTTCACAGACCAGACCACAGGTGGATCTGGAGCCTATACCTACCTGTGGGACTTCGGAGATGGATCTACGAGCACACAGCTAAATCCGGTAAAGCAGTACAGCGTCCCGGGCGTCTATCAGGTGACAGTTACCGTAAGCGACGGTCAATGTTCAGACAGCCATAGCGGCCAGGTTACGATCTACCCTGCACCATCCGCATCCTTCACATCTATTCCCGCAATCTGCCTGGGATCAGACCTGAAATTTACAGATACATCCACCCCCGGAACCGCAGCGGGAATCACTCCAGCGACCATCGTCAAATGGGAGTGGGACTTTGGAGATGGCAGTGCCCATAGCTTAGACCAAATTCCCATTCACCACTATACGAGCGCCGGCACTTATCAGGTGACCCTCAAGGTCACCGATTCCCGGGGATGCACTGCAAGCGTCACATCTAGTGTGCAGGTCCGCACCAATCCGGTCCCCACATTCACCGTCGATTCCCCCACACTCTGCTTCCGGCCGGGATTATCTACTGCATTTCACGGCCAGGCCACTTCAGGGTCCGGCTCCTACACTTTCGCTTGGGACTTCGGCGACGGCGTCACGGGAACCGGTACGGACCCAACTCATCCATACGCCAACCAAGGAACTTACAACGTCAAGCTAATTGTCACCGATAGTAATGGCTGCACCGGCACAACGACCGCCCAGGCTGCAATAGTCGACTGCGACCCACCGGGCATAGACAAAGTAACAGTCTTCTCCCAGCCGATATGCAGCGGCCTGGAACAGGTGGTCAATGCCCATGTGGTGGATTATGTTGGCGTCACCTCGGTCAAACTGAATTATCAGGTGAATGGAGGAGCCGTCACACAAAAGGCAATGACCTTTGTTGCAGGGTCGGGCTCGGTTAGAGATGGGATGTGGACCGTCGAGGTACCCGGCCAACCTGCAGGATCCATAGTAACCTACTGGATAACTGCGTGCGACGGAACATTCACCGCGGAGTCTGCCCATTATTCCATATCCTTCATAGACTGCACTCCTCCGGCCATCACTTCGGTGAAGGCCTCTACCTTCCAGCCATGCGCAGGATCGGATGTGCTCATCACCGCCCATGCAACAGCGGGTACCGGAGTCGCCTCAGTAACCATGGACTATGGCGGATCAAGCTATCCAATGTCCGGTTCTGCCGGATCAAGTTCTGGAGATTGGACCTATTCAATACAGGGATCTGGAAAGGCGGCTGGAGATACATTGATATTTACAGTCTCAGCCACAGACACCCTGGGCAGAGTTGTCCAATCCTCCAGCTTCAGCATCACCTGGAGAGATTGCACGCCCCCTGAGATTATATCTATCATACCTTCCGACCTATCACCCTGCCCGCCTGCTGATGTGACAATCACAGCCAGGATAACAGACGACGTGGGAGTTACATCGGCTTTCCTGACCTATGACGGAGCGGACCATGCCATGTCCGGCCCATCTGTCTCGGGCGATTGGACGGCAATCATCCCCGGCTCCGGCAGGTTGGCAGGAGACTTTATCGAATACAGCGTAAAGGCTTCTGACGCAGCAGGCAACACTGTGACCTCTGCGATCGCAAAAATAACCTGGAGGGACTGCAGGGCTCCTGTGATACAGAGCATAACTCCCTCTATTGCTGCTCCGTGCGGCGGTGATGACGTTACCATAGTCGCCATCATAACTGACAATACAGGCGTGAAATCAGCGAGTCTGGTCATAGACAACGTGCCCTACACTATGGCAGGACCCAGCGGATCTAATGAATGGTCCTACACTTTAACAGGAAAGGCTGCTGGCCAATCCATCTCTTATTGCGTCTCCGCCGAGGACAACGAGGGAAATATCGCAACCTCCTGCACCTTCACCATAACCTGGAAGGATTGCATTGCTCCCGTCATCGGCACAGCCGTCTTGGAGCCGGCCAGCCCCTGCTCAGGAGCTGATGTCTTTGTTAAAGTTCATATCACGGATAACGTCGGCGTGACCTCCGCCACCATAAGCTACGACGGAGCATCCTACCAGATGTCCGGACCGATTGGACCGACGAACGACGGAGACTGGACCGCGACCATAATTGGCACTGGCAAGAAAGCCGGCGACTCGCTAAGCTATAGCATCACGGCAAAAGATGGTGCAGGAAACACTGCCACGCCGGCGACAGGCTCCATAACCTGGAGGGACTGCACGCCCCCTGTTGTGCAATCGGTTGATACTTCCAGCTCCACGCCCTGCGCCGGTACGGATGTGACCATCACCGCTACTGTCACCGATGATGTGGGAGTCGCATCGGTGAATCTCTATTTTGATTCCGTTCCCCATGCCATGTCCGGGCCTGTAGGCTCAAAAGCAGGCGACTGGACATACACAATTGCCGGCAGGCCAGCAGGCACATCTCTCAGCTACACTGTAATCGCCAGTGATGGCCCAAATCCATCATCTCCCGTATCGGGTGCGATCCTTTGGAAGGAGTGCGGCAATCCCGATTTGGATGGCCCTGATATGGTATCGATAACTCCTTCGACCGCAACCCCCTGTTGCTATACTGATGTTCTGATAACCGCTCATCTCAAAGACGAGCACGGCGTGGCATCGGCTGAGCTGATTTATGACGGATCATCTCACCCCATGTCGGGAGTTGCAGGCTCCGAGGATGGGGATGGATACTGGACGGCGAACATCCCTGGATCGGGCAAGGACCCGGAAAGCTCTCTCAGCTACACGGTGCGAGCCCTGGACACATTAGGAAACCAGGCAGTATCCGGCGAGTTTACCATAACATGGAAGGATTGCTGCCCGCCGGTAATCGGCAGCATTGCTTTATCTCCGCATGAACCATGCGCCGGAGAGGATGTAACCGTCACGGTTCAAATAACCGACAATATTGGCGCAGACTCTGCCACCCTTACCGCCGGAGGTACCAACTACCCGATGTCGGGACCCGCAGGATCGACATCCGGGGAGTGGACGGCAACCATCCCGGGTGCTGGCAAAGCCGCAGGCTACATCCTTCTCTTCAGCATCTCTGCCTCAGATGCCGCCGGAAACAAAGCCACCCCGGCAACCGGCCAGATCCATTGGAGAGATTGCGCGGTCCCTGAGATTCAGTCGGTCATTCCATCAAACTCGCAGCCATGCGCAGGTGAAGATGTCACAGTGACCGCCCGCATTCTGGATGATAACGGTGTGGCCTCGGCCACTCTGAATTTTGATTCATCTGCCATACCCATGTCCGGTCCGGTGGGATCCGCCTCCGGCGACTGGACAGCCACCTTGCCCGGTTCGGCCATGCAAGCAGGGGAGAGCATATCTTACCACATAACCGCCAAAGACAGCTCTGGAAGAACCGCGGTCTCCGAAAGCCAAACCATATCCTGGCAGGATTGCTCGCCGCCACAGATCTCGGAAATATCGCCGGGTGACATTGAGATCTGCGAGGGCAATGGCGATCTGCAGATCACCGCCAGGATTGCAGCTACCTCCGGGGTCGTAACAGCTCGCATCATCTATGAGGAAGAAGGAGATCCGGGGCTGTATGAAGTGGATATGGTCAGGCAGGGAAGCGATCCCAAGGATTCCATCTGGAGCGGCAGCGTCTCCAAAAGGAAGGTGCGAACCATCACCTATTACATCACTGCCAGCACCGGCAAATATACCGCCACCTCGGAATCACACCGCGCCGTATTCGATGAGTGCGATGTACCCGAGCTTATCGACCATGAGATCATAGCCCCATGTGCCGGAAATGACGCCCAGGTGAGCTTTACGATAAGGGATGAGGATAATGATTTCTATAGAGCCGCCATCACCTACGAGGGCAAAGAATATCCCCTGCACCTGCTGGGCCCTGATCCCTACCCGACGGAAGGAACTTGGACCGGCACCATACCCGGCTCCGGGCGGCAGCCTGGAGAGACATTAAGCATCTCTTTAAACGGATACACTCTGGACACCCTCGGTCCCAATCCGCCGGAAGGCCTGGGCCAGTTCAGTGTTACCTGGATCGACTGCCGTCCTGGCATTTCATCAGTATCTCCTGTATCTGCAGAAGTCTGCGTCGGAAACGATCAGGTAATTCAAGCAAGAGCTACAAACACCGTGGGCATTTCATCTGTGATGCTCCACTATACCGATTCCACAGGACAATATGAGACGAGCAAGGTCATAGATGATGGAGCGTCTCCCGTAGACGCTTCATGGACGATTCCTGATCAGCCTGCCGGAACTGTAGTGGAGTACTACATCGTGGCCACATCCACCAATGGTGATGTATCGAGGATGCCCCAGGTGGGCAGCTACCGGCTGACCTGGATTGACTGCAAACCCGGCATCTTATCTGTCACTCCCAAAACGTCAGTAGTCTGCGCCAGAAACGATCAGGTTATTCGTGCCAGAGCCATAAGCCCGGTAGGCATTTCATCCATGATGCTTCATTATACCGATTCAGCAGGACAATACTTTGAGACGAGTATGATAATGGATGAAGGAGCGTCTCCAAATGACGCCTCATGGATGGGATTGATTCCTAATTATCCAGAGGGAAGTGAAGTGGATTATTACATCGTGGCCACATCAACCAATGGTGATATCTCGATGATGCCCCAGGTGGGCAGCTACCGGCTGACCTGGATAATCTGCAAAGCGGAGCTCAACAAGACCGCATCATCATCAATAGTTGCACCTGGGGGGACCATCACTTACACCATAACCTACCGGAACAGAGATTCGAATGGTATTTCTGATGTGGTCATTGTAGAGAGCTATCCACCGGGCGTAACTTTCATCTCCGCCTCGCCTCCGCCTGACAGCGGCACTGACAACCGCTGGACAATAGGCGATCTGCCAGCAGGCGCTTCCGGGACCATAACCATAGAGGTCAGGGCACCGGACGAGGCCAAAATCAAATTCTTTATGGATCAGTCTGCCACGGGCCTGGGCTTTGTAAGAACATACAAGGATTTGAATACCGGTCGCGAGCCTCAAGTCCTCACCAACCAGGTAAGCATGACGGCTCGAGGAATTGCTGGCCAGTTTGCCATCAGCAAAGTCACCATTAGCGGTGAGGCAGGCACAAAGCTCGCCATGCGAGAGAGCGGCAGCGGCAGCTATTCCCGAGAGGAACAATTGCGATACCTTCGGGAGAACAGGTCCATTAAAGATGTTAGTAACCTCTCTGTCAGCTACCAGGCTACGAACTTCCAGCTTCCCAGTACCGGATCCCTAAATTATAGTTCAAAATGGACTGACCGGGAGAAAGCCAAGAACTACGTAACATCGGAATCGGTGGAAGAGTCATACCGCTATGCTACAAATATCAAGAGAGAGAGCCAAATCGAACTTGACATAAATGGCACAAATATGACCGCAGACTCACAGTTCGAGGGAATGCGCCACGCCGGATACTTCAAAGCCTCGAAGCCTGATGCCAAAGGGCACGTCTCACCACTAATGGAGATGAGCTCAGATTACACAGGTAGCTTCCGGGTGAAAGAGAGATTGGGCACGACCTACAGCAACCGGTCAAACGCCATAACCACAGTCAAGCATTACGAGATGCCACACATAACGATTTACCAGAGAAGCGAGAGGCACAATATGAGTGATCCCAAAATAAACTACACCATAAGCATCTTAAACGACGGAAATCGAAATCTTGGACCCATTTATCTCACGGATCTCTTCCCGGCGGGAATGATGTTCTTCGATGCCTCTGCCCATCCCTCAGAGGAGGTGCTTCTTGATGCCGATCACGCCAACTGGACCTTTACCTCTCTTCCCATCGACAGGTCCCTGACCATATACCTCACGTTGATGTGGTACGTCGTCATAGAGCCCCCTGTTAATCGGGTCTTTGTTAAAGCGGGATATGACGGAACATGGATAACCGCGAATAATTCGACGGTCTCGAACCTCAACTGGCTGAGCAGCATGCCAACTGGTAAGCCTACTGGTATACAACAGAAAGCGATCACTGGAGACTGGAATCCTCCGGACTGGGGATTCGATCATTCGGTGGATATCTGCAGGTCATGCACATATTCTCCACCCCCCACCTGAGTGTGATATGAAGGCATTGAATCATTCATGGTGCCAAGGGCCTTGATACCGAGCCCGGCCAATGCCTTCTGGCTATCGGGTCCATCGTGCCGGTCTTGGCCTGGCATAGCTCTAAAAAGCGAGGCAGGGACTGGCGCGTGCTTCTCTTGCCCGACCATGCCACGCGGGTCTGCCAGAGGACAAGCTCCGACTGGAGACCGCCTGACTGGGGATTCGACCTCAATGAGAATATTTGCGGCTCCTGTGCCTACTCTCCTCCCTCAGATTAGTATGAGTAGAGCGAAGAGGCTGGATGCCGCCGAGGACGACCGCACGCCAGGGGGGCAGGAGGTCCGCTTGGCGGCATCGTTGCGGTCGAGCGAGGATCGCCGGGTGGCCGCTCGTGACCTGCTATGCCTGCTTGCAGATACGGGGGGTGGCAGGGATACGTCCTGGGCGGTGCAGATGACCGGCAGGAATCAGATTGAGCAGAGCTGGCAGGAACACCTGCAGCCCCGGGGGGCTTGAGGTTTGCTCGGTCCTTCTTATCAATGGGCCCGGCTTGGCTGCCCCACTGCATTCAAGTCATTTGTGGGCCAGGTTATCATAGGTAGATATCGTGATCTAAAAGCATTGCGGAAATTATTTTCTCTGCCTTATAAAATAGAGTTGGTTTAGCGTTGGCTGGCCCGCTTGCGTCGTAATTCCTCTAATGTGATTCCCTCTGATTTATGCTTCTGCAAATATTCATATTGGGAATCAACGTATGCCGCCTCGCTGTAATCTACATTTTCTTCTTTTACTTTCACGACGGCTGCCATATCATAACCACCTAGCATATTTAAGTTGTTTTTAATATATACCTTCATCGGTAATCCGAATCTCCAGATCGAGGAAAGGCCTTGGTGATGTATATTACCTTCTCTGATTCATCAACGAAGTATTCCAGTCGCTGACAATAGAGGAGAGCAGCCAAGTCCGAGGCGGGCAGGAGCACAGTGGCCGGGGCCCTCTCGGCGGCGTTGGTTGGCTGGCAGGAATTCAGTCGAGCAGAGATGGCCGGGACGTTTTGGTTACCTCAAAGAGACTCATAAGACTAGGGTTTTACGCGGTGCTTCCTATAATGCTGTTCGGTCTTGGCGATTTTTCGTTTGAACTTTCCTTATATATTGGTTGACTCAAGCGACACTCTGAAGGCGGTTCAAAGAGATCTCGTCTACCTGATCATTATATGCGCAAGTGTAATGATGAAAAGAGCAAGAAGCAGCCAACCAGAGATTCTCTCCACAGCAATTAGGTATCTATATCTCCCAGTTGGTTTGAGATCAACGGAAGCGCCTACGAGGACCATTAAACTGTAATAGCAGGCATCTTCAAGGGATGCCTTCTCGTCGGAATGTGGTACAGACTCGAATTTAATTCCATCTAATTCATAAAATAAAAAACCGAAGGAAGCCATCAAGAAGATGAGCCAAAGCAAGACAAAACCTGGCTTCACGCCGTACCCACAAGACCAATGAGCCAAGATATCAGTATACTTTGACCATTCCGACCATGAGGTCTGGTCTTGTCTCCATTTTCTGTATTGGTAGTAACAATTATCAGCATCGCCGAATTGCTCTAAATTTTTGAAATTCCTGATCAATGATAAATATACTGGACCAGATGGAGCCAAGCTCTTCTTGATAGCGTCCCAGCTAACCCAAAATGAACTGGAACTTGATCTGATCAAATCAGAATCATCTAGCCGCAGACTCGATTCCGGTCCAAACCACGCATCTTCTAGTTGCATTGATATGAATCTTGTTCGATCTAAGACAAATCGACCGATAAAAATAGTATCGTGAAACGTCGCATTTCCAGCAAATATTGCACTTTCGAAATCAGCACTATTCTTAAAGTACGCATTGGGAAAATAGGCAAATCCTTGAAAATTTGCTTCATTAAAAAATCCATTTTGTGAAAAATTAGCACCCAAGAAATCACAATCTTCGAGAAAATTTGCTGTCTCAAAGTGTGAATCATTTGTGAAAATAGACCCTGCAAATAAAGCGGGTCCATTAAACGTGACCCTACAGAAGCTAACATCTTGATCAAAAATAGATCCCACAAAATTGGCACTTTGGTAGTGTACTTTCTTTTCTGTAAAATGATATTAAGGTCCTGCATCCAATATATCTTTGGAAAGAAGGAGGATACAGAGCCATGGAGATATTTGAACTGCTAGAAGATTATCTTATCGATCAAGATGACGGTCTGAAGAAGTTATTTACTTGGTTCTTTAACCTGGTCATGCAATTGGAAGCCATACAGCAATCCGGCGCAGAGCCTTATGAGCGAAATGAGGCAAGAACAACTCAAAGGAATGGCTATAAGGAGCGGTCTCTCAAGACGCGCGTTGGTGAACTAATTTTAAAGAAACCGCAGTTTAGAGATCGTTCATTTAAATCCTGTGTTTTTGATAAATATTCTCGGGTGGAGTTGGCTTTGACAAATGCGATAGCAGAGTCATACCTACAAGGCGTCTCAACAAGACGAATCCGAGAAGTAGTAGCTCATTTAGGCGTTGAGCG
>DATLBD010000146.1:0-3999 GCA_035527135.1 Methanothrix sp.
CCATAACAGTCTGCCGGGGTTATGCCCACGGATAGCAATACTTAAAATACTTGCAACACTTGCAGACAACTTAGGCCGTTGCATTTGCAGCATGGTTGGGATTGGGAGATATCCGATGAAGCTATTTAACCGGCATTTAATGCGCAATCATGCGGCGGCAAGCCTGCTAGAGATTTTCTTAGTCACAGCCGCTTTTTCCGTTTTAGGCATCCGCTTCTTTTTGGCCTTGACCGGTTATCCCAGCCTCTGCACCGGCAATCTGCACATCGCTCATGTCCTTTTGGGCGGAGTGCTAATGATGATGGCCTTGGTCATCTCTTTAGGCTTCATCAACAAATCCGCCTATTATCTGGTGGCCGTCATGGGAGGCTTTGGATTTGGGGCCTTCATAGACGAGCTGGGCAAGTTCATCACCGGCGATAACAACTACTTCTACCAGCCCACCGTGTCCCTGATTTATGTGGTATTCATTCTGATCTACCTGATTATAGAGAACTTTGTCAATAAGCCCAGGCTCACCGAGCAGGAGAAGCTGATCAACGCTCTGGAGCTGGCTAAAGAGGTGGTCTTAGAGGACCTCGATCACCTGGAGAGAAGACGCGCGCTCGACCTGCTCAAAGAATGCTCTCACTCCAATCCCGTAACGAAAGCCCTGCGAGAGCTGCTTTATGCCACAGATTCTGTGCATGTACCAAAGCCGGATTTTTATACTGCCACTAAGTATCGCATCAGAAGGCTCTACCGAAAGCTGGTGCAAAAATCCTGGTTCGTGAAGGCGATGATAGCTTTCTTCATCCTTCAATCGCTCTTCGCCCTGGGGCTGGGATTTTTCTTGCTCTATGCCAAGCTGCGATGGCAGGTGGATCTACATACTATATTTCCCACGCTCACGTTCTTCGATCTAGCGGGACTGGCCTCAGCCACACTGGCAGCCGCCCTGGTGATTGCCGCCGGCATGAAGATGCATAGCAGTAGGCTGAAGGCTTACCAGCTCTTCAAGCAAGCAGTACTGGTGCAAATATTCCTGGTGCAGGTGTTCCTCTTTTATAAGGCACAGTTTCTCGCCATCTTGGGATTGGCGGGCAACATCTGCGTTCTTCTGGTGCTGCAATACATGATTCGTCAGGAGAAAGCGGCCAACGGCATTTGTGCCAATTAATCTTTCTTTCCACTATAGCTCTTGTCCTCAATGATCTACTATTTCCAAGGTACCATCCATGATCAGCCAGTCTCCGGTTCGAATCTGCTCTGTTGCTCCCGAAACCCCAGTCACACACGGTATACCATACTTCCAGATGATTTTCCCATTCAAAACCAGCCAAATGCAGGATCACATTTATATTTCAATGCACCGTTTGATTATCTGCAAGTGAGTGAGGCGCTGAGATGAGATGGATGCTTTTTGCGATGCTGCTGGTTGCTGCGTGCATCGCCGCCAATATGGCTTTTGCCCAGGACACATCAACAAATGATAGATTGGCTCAGAACTTCACTGAGCATTCCTGGATATTCGTAAACGGCTACCTGGAAGAGTCGAGAATCCTGCAGACCCAGACGGGCTTTAAAGGCCAGAAGATCGTCCTGGGCGCGAGCGGAAGCGGAATGGCTACCAGAACCATAGACTCAGAGGTCTACAGGGACTCGAATAGGGATGAGGCGTCCATCACCACATCTGTCTATTATGATTATCGACCCTATACACCACCACTCACGCAAAGCGACCTTCGAAATGCTCTGTGCGCCAAGAATTACGAGGTGGGCTCGGTCATGTCTGAGACATACAACATCGACAAAGACCTGATAAAGGATACGAAGATCTACCAGAACGACAGCTTCTCCGTTTATGAGATCAGCTCTGAGATCCAGGGAACTGCCAGGATCGGCCAACGGGTGCAGAAGAATGCCAAGACTGTGCCATCCTTTATAATGGGCGGAACATACATGGGATATGCGCAGATAAGATCGGAAACTGTTGTGGGAAACACCTCCGTTTTAACCTTACCCTGCCCGTGAAGAGGACCATTGTGCCGATTTCATCCCAATAAGTTTTTATCTTGATATAATTTTTGTCCCAATATATTTTAAATTGCACCACCATTTATACACTGTTTATAAGCACGACCCAAATTCAGAGGTTATTAAGAATCCTCTTTAATCCCTCTCGCCACGGCAAAAAGAGCAGGGGAGGCCGCCTCTAGATCACAGCCGCCAGATGAGCGAAGGCGACCGCCTCTCGCATCTTTTGCAGGTCGCCGGAATAGTGCAGATGGCTTATACATCGACAATCCGTGCAGCCAAAGCCTGGTACGGGCACGAGCCTCTTTCCGATAGCTTCAGCGATGCAGCACTCCAGATTCAGTGTAGTTTTAGTGATGGATACATCCAGGAAGCTGGCACTGGGCAAGAGATAGTCGATGTGCCACCGTCGTGTTTTTTTAATGCCTTCAGATACCAGGATATGGCGATCCACGCGCTTGAGGCCGCCTGGACCTCGCGCCGAGCCGGTGTAGGAATAGTACCCCCGGACAAAGTCCATGACACCCAGGGATCCGACCGTTATCTTCCCGGCCTGCGGCAATGAAAGGATGAGGGTATAAATTCCCGGCTCATTTCTCTGCGACGGCATGAAAGGAAGCTCGGGATGGCGGCTATTTGAGCATGGTGCTTTGTAGAGATACAATAGAGGAATTATACGAGGAACATATTAAAGCAAGATTTTTCTAGGATGAAGGTGCAAAGAGCAATGGGGTGAAAATTAAGTGAAATTTTTATTAGCAGCAACCTTGATGCTCGTGCTATCGGCCATGGCTATTGCTGTGCCGGATAGCCAGCAACTGGGACCGTATTCTGTTTCATTTGATATGAATACAGATTTACCGCACCAAATAATGGTCAGTGAGCCGATTCAGGCGCAATCTGCTACATTTTACAGCATGCAGATCTTTACAGACAACACTACCAAAGCAATATTAACCGTTAGCGAGTATGCGAACCCGATAGATTCGACTCAAGGACTATATAAACAGATAGCAGTAATGAACATGGCCCTCAACGGTTTCAATACCACCAACGTAGAAGACAAAATCATAACAGGAAAAGAAGGATTCTTAATCAGTGGTGTGCCATTCCCAGGAAACACAATTATTCCTGCAGATGCAAAACTCTTCAACGCTCTCTGCTGGATGGACAGCCAAGGCTGTGAATGCGGAGCGGTATCTGTGGGTACAACCAGCGTGGATATAACTTCCTCTTATCCGCAAGATGTAACGGAGAGCTTGCTTTCCAGCCTGCAAATAGTGAAGGGGGGGGCTACGTCCTCGGCTCTGCCTGCCCCCTCGACTCAAGGCGGCCAGGTTCTGCCTCCTGAATAAGTAATATGCCGTAATTGAAAAATTGGAAAACGCAACAGCGAAAGAAAGGCCTGAAAATGCTTTTCCATCGCCCTCTTTTTTCTTTTCGCAAGAAAGCTGATCGATTATCGACCCCTTATGCGCCACTGCATATGGTTTCTTTCAGATTCAGCAAGTTTTTGCCAGGCAGGGGCCCAAAAAGCAGAACGCAGCATGCGTTTGATTCGTTTTTCGGAGATCGACGGCGAATTATTATACCTATTGCGCGTCTTGGATGTTTGCTTCTTTCAGTTGTGCCGCTGAAGGGGGATCGAGGTGGATTTAAATGATCAAAACCAGGAAGCTGTTTACGATCTTATTGTTTTCCATCCTGGCCGCAGTTATCATGACCCAGGCAGGTCTTGGCCAGTGCTACGCTCTTCCCTCTCCCGATGAGGGTGAAGAGCGCATCTTTGCTCAAAGCGCATGCTCCGGTGTCAGCAATGACCCGCAAAGTCCCACGATCTTTACCATTGACGAGCCGAAGACTATGACAAAAATCGGCACGTATCACTGGAATGATGCCTCAGGCGTATCACCGGGAACGATTGGGCTGAAAGACCAGTTCGGCAAGACTTACGGACCCTGGCAGGCAGAAGGAGAATCGGGC
>DATLBD010000147.1:0-13741 GCA_035527135.1 Methanothrix sp.
ATTTGATGAGAATTGCGCCCCTCCATTATTACGGTTATGTGAGTATCATTAATATTTAAATTTTGGGTTGATTATCCAAATTATGATTCATGAAGTTTTGGAAGAAAAATAGGGCTTAGATGGGTGGCTGAATAGTTACAATAAATTTTTTAAAAAAAGGAGTTTCAGCTGATATATTTTCAGCGAAACTCCAGCTTTGCCTCATCCATGGCCTCGAACAGATAGGCCATTCCCGGCTCTAGTGTCTCATTCTTGCCCAGGTGCGTCCAGCCCTGGTCTTCATACTTCCATACGAAAGCTGAGACCAGGCCTTTATTTACTGCCTCGGGATATTTGTATCTCTTATGCTCGGCATTCACAGTGATATTGCTTAAATCCACTGTCTTGTTCACAGGAAGGCCAATCATATTCCACCCGGCATGCAGATCGAGGCGATAGGGCAGATCAACTGGCTTTCCGGAGATCTCTATGGAGAAGTTGTCGGCGCTGTCGATGAGGTAGCCCTCACCCGGATTGAAACTGGTCACATTGATCATCCCTCCGTCCTTCATGCCGAAGTCCCATCCCTCACCGGCAATTGTGAATATGCTGCGGTAAGGCTTATTCGCCAGGTACTTGCTTGCCGATGCATCTTTTGGCTGGAGGTATACAGCTATGGCATTGTAGCCTGCTGTCACATTGATGCACTGAACCTGGCCGGGTATAAGCACATACTCGATTAAGAAGCTCCTATCCTCACCAAGCCTCGGCCGAATAATGGGCCACATTACCTTCTTTTTTCCGGCAAACGTGTATTCATCATGCCAGACAGAAAGGCCGTTTTCCTTTACCACTATCTTGTCCGCATCTTTGGGCAGCAATACCTCGCCGATGATGGCTGGCGGTGCATTGAGATTGAGACGCCCGCTGGAGCTATCCGTCTCGATCCAGTAGATCCAATCAGTAGCGCTCTCGTTCATGGGCGTTATGGATGCCTTGATAATGCTCTTGTTCTCGCTCGTGGCGTTGACTGTTTCCACCTCTGTGTTGTAGGGAAGAGCAGGTGTTTTCGGCAGAGCAGGCCGGAAGCTGGGATCTCCCAGCATGACATCCGCGTAGGCCGTCTGATTGAGCATCTCAGAAACAGAAACATCCCATTCGGGCAAGGGCTCGTCGTAATCGGAGATAGCCTTGATGTTCTGCGTACCCTGAAACTTCAGTCTGTAGAGGTTATTTGCGTCAAGAAGGGCCTCTCCTACTGTAGTATTCTCGAAGACCAGGGACTGATAAAACCTCTTGGAGAAATCTTCCGAAACGAAGATCCAGGACAGGGCAGACTCTCCAATATAATTTACTGCTCCCGCCCTTACGAAGGACAGGGCAATGGAGTCCTCCAGGTTCTTGGGGATATACATCCTGGTGCCGGTCACATTGAGGTAGAATCCCTTGAGGTTTGCAGTAAGACAGGCGCCTGATATGGTTGTCTGGGGCGCAAGGGTGAGCTCCTTAACATGCGTTCCCGTGAGCGCGGAATCCATCTTCGACCAATCGGAGAGTTGCCATGATTCTTCATTACCGTGATGATCGAAGTTCACAATGTTCTGGCCGTTATTCATCTGGGAGAGGACTTGCTGGTAGGTGGCCTCTTCTTGGCGCAGATCCTTGACTTGCATCCCTGCTTCCCTGAGGTAGTCTCTGATCCTCATGGAAATGGGTGTCTGGGGGAAGGAGAGGGGTGGCGAAGATATGAGCAGGGCATTTTTCTTCCAAGATCCGCTCAGCTGGTCATAGGCCAGAGTGCGAGCCAGGAGCTGAGAGGCATCGTATACGGAAAGCCCCATGATTCGGCCCACTGCTACGTTGCTATAATTCTCTCCATTTAAGGGCAATTGGTAGTCCCGGTGGACCTCGTACTCCACAATCTCCGATAGCTTCTGAATTAGGCCGGTGGAGATGAAGGGCAGCGACCCTGGATCGCCCACGACCATCAGATACCTGGGGGAGAGCTTGAGGTCATCGACCTTCTGCCTTAATGCTTGCTCCTCTTTCAATGGATCGATTTGCTGCGGGTCTTTGGCCACGTCCACCAGAAGTGCACGGCGAGCTGCTGCTGCTGCAGGTGCAACCATGGACAGCCTGGGTACTTTGGTGTGGCTGAATGCAGTGATATTCACGACCTCAATATTGGAGCGAACATCAATGGTATAGTTCTTCGTTTTATGGGCATAATCGTTGCCTGTCTCAATATTGAAAGTCCACTTACCTGGAGTCAACATCTGCACTCGCACTTCATAGAGCTTATCAGGCTTTATATCTGTGATCTTGATTCTTCCGCTTCGTTTGTCCGGGCTGTAGAGGTTAAGAGCAGTGTAGCTTGCGTCCTGGTTAAGGTTCCAGGATATGTTTGTTCTGCCCGAATAGATCCAGGTAGGATAGGTCAAATTGATTACAGGCTCGTAGTCCACATTCTCCAGGGTGTGATTATAGGAGAATCCTTCGTATGCAGCTGTAGCTCCGGTGTCCAGGCGCTCTTCCCAGCCTGAGTCCATGGGGTAGAGCAGTTCCACTTCTACATTCAGACTGGCAGACTTGTCTGGATCAAGCTTATTTATATTCCAGCGTAGCATGGATCCGTTGAGGAATGCATTTATGGCATCCGACGGCTTACCGCTAAAGGGATCGGTTACATTTGCCTCGCCATTTTGTGGCCTGGGCCATTTTATGAGCCTGCCCATTGGGAAGATGTCCAGCAATCGCACATCTCTCAGCACCTCTTTGCCGGTATTGGTCATGGTTATGTTGAGCCTTACAATCTGTCCCAGCTCCTCTGCCGGCACCTGGCTTGGGCTTGTTTCGGTTCTTATCAGCAAATCATCGACAAATGTTCGCTCTACTACAGGATTTGGCACCGGCGGTAGAAGCGAGAGATCATGGGAGTTGGCAAAGACCACCATATTCGGGCTGTCGCCCCTTTTGCTCATCTGCTCGATGAGAAAATCAGAATTTCCTTCTTGCAGGGTGATATTCATTTGGCTCAAGTTCTGCCTTACGAGTGGCGAGATTGGACCTACTATCACAGCCTCTTTGATATCCAGGCGTGATAATGCAGCAGCCGTTTCATTTGGCAGTACTCTGTCCACAAAGAGGAGTGGCCAATTTAGATAAGAGGCAATTGGTGCGGCAATGAGGGCAGCGCTGTAATTCTCACCAACAATTACGGCTCCCTGCGAGCTTTTCCAGTATTGGCTGATCTTCTCAGCCATCTCAAAGCTGTTATTTGCCTGCACTTTTGCGTCGCAATTCCAGGAGACGTTTCCAATGGCAAGAGTCTTTCCGCTCAATTGACGCAGTAGCCAGTGCGCAGCCAATGAGGGGGGCTCCAGCTCCGACCAAACTGGTGTATGGACGACGTTATACTCGAAGGAAACTCCAAAGGCGCCTGATTTTATGAGGTCCTCAATGTACTTGACCGTGCCTTCTACATTCTGGGTGGAGAGAACATATCCGAGGTAATCATCGCTTAAACGGACATAAACCGGTTTTTCGCTCAGGAGGCTTGCCTGTCCTACATCCTGGGCTGAGAGAGGAGATATAAAAGAAAAGTCCGTCACCTTTGCCATCTCGGCGAAGTTGTATCCCTGACTGCGATCGAAGGGATTATCAAAGGCCACGCCAAGCTTCACAGGACCCAGATCTGAGGTGATATTTCGGGCATAATTTACAATCTGCATGAGCTGATCTTGCTTCCACTGCCTCCATCTCTCTTGATTATAGCTATTGATATTGACTTTGCTGATATCTATGCCGGTATCTTGATAGAACTTCTCTTTGCAGACATTGCAGTAGCAATAATTCTCATCCTGAAAACCGAAATTATAGAGCACAACGCCATCGGCCTTGTAGTCGTCTATCAGCGTTTCGATCAGATTATAGAGGTTATCCCTTACATCTTGGTTTGCAGGGCAAAAAAGAGTGGCATTGCCGCCAATATCGGGATTTGCCACTTGCAGCAAGCTTTTATCGATACTGGAATCGTCAGTCACTGGTAGGTCAAGGCCCGCCTGAGCAAGCATGGCTTTCCTGGCCTGAGGCACCTCTTCTATTTGCCCTACATTCTCCGGCTCGAAGATAACGGGAATCTCAAGCGTTGCTGTAATGTAAGCTTTCAAACCGTCTTTGTGGGCTGCTTCAACCAGAGCTTTTACCTGATCACCAGTCCCGTGGATAGTTATTGCGCTGATATTTGCCGCCTTAAATGTGCTAAGGATGGCAGAGGCACCATACCTTTGCAGATCACCCTCTTCCACCCAGCCGTTTCTATCACCGGCATGGACCGCTTTGGGAAGAATCAAAAAGGGCAATACTCGGGTCTGATTTTCCTCAGACCAGATAGCCAGGGGCGTAGCTGCAATGGATGCATGCCAATCGTCTGCTCCGACTAAAATCACATCGGCGAGATCACCCTTAACACCTCTTTCTAAAGGTGCGTCCTCTGCTAAGCAAAGCGCTATATTGGACATGATTGCTATGAATAGTATTAGGTATTGCAGCCTCACGTTTTCACCTCTTCTGTCTTGACGCCGGCATCTTGCAGTGGCTTTGTATACTCTGCACCTATCTCGCCTACAGTAAGCCACCTGGAGAGGGTAACATTTCTTTTAGTCATCTCTTTTATTGCGGTCACGGAATTCTCGGTCACATTGCCCTCGCATATAATGATTGGTATGCCTGCCATCTTGGCCGCCTGATAGGCCCTGAATATATCGGCGGGCCTAGTGCTGGATAAGACTACCTCTGCCGTTCCATTTTGCCAGATTTCTGAAGAAAAGAGCCAACACTCTTCGTAAAGGCTGCCTTTGTCAATGCGCTTGATTTCGACGCCTTCCAGTGCCTTTTCGGCATCTTTGGAGACGATGGATTGACCGCCCAAAATCACGATCTTGGAATAGTCCTGCAGCTTCTCCTTATCTGTTTCACTAATTCTTCCTGAGGGAACAGTAATAATATCAAAATCAGCAGTTCCATTGCCCAGGCTGCTCACGGATGCGATAGTGCTGTAGAGGAAGTCATCTCCAGTCAGCACGACCATGCCTTCGGGCAAGACCACTTTGATGGCTGCTACTTCTTCCGGCATGGGAATGCCATGGGAGTCCATGAGCTGGAAGATAATCGGATATTCGCCGCTTACCGAAGCCAGCAGAGTGAAATTGGCAATGCCCGGCTTTTGCTGGCTGACTTCTATCGTTTGAGTCAAAGGTATGACCATGAGTTCAGGGGGTGTTACTATTCCCACCATTACCTTCTCTTTGACATCCAACATGATGTTAAAGGAGCCTTTGTAGGTCTTGTTGGTCACAATTTTTTCCGGGACCTTGATATCCACGTTGTAGCCCCGAACTGCAATGGCAAAATCAACCACCGCTTCAACAGAAGAATTCTTAG
Organism: Methanothrix sp.; assembly: GCA_035527135.1. Lineage (GTDB taxonomy): Archaea > Halobacteriota > Methanosarcinia > Methanotrichales > Methanotrichaceae > Methanothrix. Next base: position 5,422 of record DATLBD010000147.1, read on the forward strand.
ACTGGTTGCCCAGAGATGTGGCTACGATGGTCAGATTGTCTTTCCTGCCGGGCTTTGAAGTTTGCACTTGTATCTTCATGGTATGAGTTGTGCTTGGGTCTAAAGGCACGTCGTAGGGAAGGTCAACCGTTTTTTCTCCATCTATTAAGCTCACGGTCCAGCCATTCGGAAGCGACCCGGCATCGATGGAGGCCACATCCCGAAATGCCCCCAGGTTTTTAACAGCCAGATCGAACTGAGCGGTATCTTCGGCATTGGCAGAAAGGGTAGCAGACTTGGCATCATCTATGGTCATGCCAATCCCATAGCTCTCCTGTGCGATGACAGTGAGTTCGAAGTCTATTCTCGTGGGCAATGAGGGAGGTGTGCTGTCTAGTAAATATAGAAATCCGGTGTAAGTTCCTGGTCGCGTCTCAGGAGACAGGGCAAAGTAGATCTTAATTTCTGCTTTATCCTGAGGCATAAGCGGCTTTTCTTCGGGCATGTCAAGGAATATGTAGTCCTTGGCAGTTCCGCTCATCTGAGTTTTTGAGATCTTGAAGATGGGTGCATCTCCAATATTGGTTACCTTAAGTGTTCTCTCCTCCAGGTCACCGGGATGGAGCACAACATCAAACCTTTCCTTGTCTGGTGCCAGCTGGGCGGAGCTGGCGGCAATCAGCAGGAATAGAATAACGATCGGGTATATTAGCCTCATCTAACACCACACGATGGCATACGCCGGATTTTACTACAGTTAGTATCCCACTACGTTTCCCATTTATAAATCCTCTCTCAAAGGAATAAATAAGCTTCTCCTCTGGACAGGCTAGTTTATATCTGTTATGTACCTGACCGTCAGGGTGGTGTTTCCTTGGATCGAGAGAAAGCCTTTCTGGTGGCCACGCCCTTTAAGAAGCGCGGCAAGACGAGCCTGAAGATCAGCGACTTTATATTTGCTCTATCCCTTGACCTAAAATGGGGGCCGCCGGAGAAGGTGCGCTCCCTTTTGCGGGAAGCGGAAGCTGAAGGCATGGTTAAGATGGAAGGCGACATGGTAAATGCCATCTTTGATGCCGCCGCCGTGGATGTTCCTCTGGGGTTTAAGCCGTCCACGGAGGAGGGCATACTGGATCAGGGAATAAGGCTCATCACTTCTCATACGGGCATGAGCCGAAAAGAGGTCATTGCTCTTGCCAATGAGAAACAGGATTCCCTGAAAAAGCTGGTGGAGCTGGATGCCGTGGTCCTGTTGATCGCCAGAGAGATGGGCATCGATGTCAGCGACCTGGCCTGTCAAGCCTACGAGAACCTCCTGGCCCGCTACGGGGAAGACCAGAGAACGTGAGTTCGAGGAAAAAGCTGCAAAAAAGAACGGTCCAGGAGATATGCTGTCGCAAAAATCACAAAAGTCAATTCAATTTATTAAGCCATGAGAGGCGGGAGACAAAATGGCAAATAAAACTCTTTACGAGCTGCTGGGCATATCCAAGGAGCGTGCCGATGAGGTTGCCAAAAAGGTCCGGGAATCGTTCTCCGATTCCAAAACCCCGGGCGAGTGGATTGAGCAGCTTATAGAGGAGTTTCACATTAGTAAGGAGTGCGCAGAGATCTTCGCCTGCGGTTGGTTTGCAGGAAAGTATGCGGGAGTATCGGAGGTCTTCAATGTCGTGCAAAAGGAGATGGACAAGAGAGAGCTGGATGAGGCGGAGAAGAGAGAGCTGGAGAGCCGTTATCCGCCTCCGGATGGATATGCATGACAGGTACGCATGGCGGATACGCAAGACGGATATGCATAATTTCCGTCCGTTTGGAATCGTAAGCTTAATCTTCCATGGAGAAGGCAGAGGGATTTTATGACTCCCAGGGTTCTGTTCACAACCGTTTATAGAAAGGGCTCCGAGCCTTACGACTACATCGGGGCCAATACCAGGTCATGGTTCAGATTCTACTGGCCGCGCATCCAATCCTTTGGCCTGAGATTTCTAAAGCAGAACATTCCCGAGCTGGATATCCTGGAGTTTCCCACATGGGATGAGTACCAAAAGAAGCTGCAAGAAGGCTGGGATGTGGTGGGGCTCTCCTTTTATCTGAGCGAGACCCATGAAGCCATAGAGATGGTGGATGCGGCGCGCGCCGCAGGAGCAGGCGAGGTTTGGGCGGGAAACTACGGAGCTTTGACCACCGCTGTGCAGGATAAGTTCGATAAGATCTTCGTGGGCTATTCGGAGCACGAGCTTGCGCCCTATTTCGGACGGCAGATCAAGGACATAATCCATCCGCCGCTTATCGAGTATCTCAACACGCCCTTCAATATCAAGCTGAATATCTATGGAGTGCTGTTCACCACGCGTGGCTGCCCGGTGGGCTGCAAATTCTGCCAGACGCCGGTCTTCTGCAATAAGCCCAATATCATCTCACTGCAAAGCATCGAACGAGTTTTGGCCTACTACAAAGAGCACGGTATCAATGTGATCCTGATTGAGGACGAGAACTTCGGGTGCAATAGGCGCCATGCCGATGCGGTGGTAGAGCTTTTAGACAAGTATCAGATGGTCTGGGGATGCATGGCGCGGGCCGATTATCTGAGAACGAAGATCGACGACTGGGCGGACATGAGGAAGAAGAACGGCAGAAAGGTGTCCGGCTTTGGGGGAGCTGCCATCGGCATTGAGAACCTGCATCAAGAGCGCCTGGACCAAATGAAGAAGAAGGAAGGCACAGAAGACATTTTAGAGACGCTGCGCATGCTGCAAGCAAGGAATCTTGGTACAGTGGGCTATTACATGATCGGCTTTGAGGAAGACACCAAAGAATCGCTGCGCGAGGACATAAAGAAGCTGGCGGAACTAAAGCTGGACATAACCCAGATCTGCGTCATAACTCCTCTTCCCCAGACGCCCATGTGGACGGAGATCGTGGAGAAGTTCGGCATCTGGGATCAGGATTATCATCATTACGACGGCAAGCACATGGTCTGGAATCATCCTCGTATCAAGCCAGAAGAGTTCCCAGGCATCTTAGACTGGTCATTCAAGCAGGTCCATCCCTGGCATGCGCCTCTACGCACCTCTGCCCGGGTTTGGGGCAATGCCTATCGCTACGGTGGCTGGAATGGAGTGAAGGAGGTTGCCGCCTACATCAGTCGGGCCAACAAGTTCGACTGGAACGCGGGCCTTCGGCTGCTCAAAGTGAGTGAGAGCTAGAGCAGACCAGTGAAGGTAATGTGTAGATGAAGATATTACTACTATCATCCCCTGTGGTGCAGCTTGATTTTGACCGCATCGCCCGCGTGCCAAATCTCGGCCTCGCTTCCCTAGCGGCACATGTGGACGATCTATGCACGGTTCATGTGGCGGACATCCACGGCCTGAAAAACCACCGGGAATATGTGAAGAAGATCGTAAACGGCTACGATCTGGTGGGCCTGACCGCCATGAGCTTTCAGTACCAGGAAGCACTGGTCCTGGCGGCCATTGCCAAAGAGGCAGGCGCAGAGACGGTTTTTGGCGGCTATCATCCCACGCTGGCCGCGGAAGAGATCGGCGATAGCCCTGATGCCGCGCTCATCGATTACATCGTGCGGGGCGAGGGCGAGGCCACCTTTCGGGAGCTGGTAGAGGCCCTGCTGACCGGGAAAAGCCCCAAGGACATCCTGGGCCTCTCCTACCACGATGGAGAAGGGAACGGGAAAGGAATGGTTCATAATCTGCCCCGGCCCCTGCTCAAGGTGGAAGAGATCAAAATGCCGAACCGGGATGCGCGTCTCCTCACCAAGGGATTTTACAGCTTTGATGTGCCCATCGACTGCGTGGAGACCAGCCGGGGCTGCACGCAGGGCTGCAAGTTCTGCTCCATCAATCTCATGTACGGCCGCCGCTTCCGGCGCTTTTCCATCGAAAGGGTGATAGAGGACATCCGGGACGCCGAAGCGCATGGGGCAGGCTCCATCTTCTTCCCGGACGACAACATCACCTTAGACCCCAAGCGGCTGGAGAGGCTCTGCCAGGCCATAATCGATGCCGGGCTCACCCATCTGCGCTACAAGACGCAGGCCTCTGCCTCTGGCATCGCATCGAGCAAGCAGTTAGTGGACAAGATGGGCGAGGCAGGCTTTGACGGTGTCTTTTTGGGCGTGGAGAGCATCAACAAAAGGAACCTGGAGTTCCTGGGCAAGGGCAAGATGTCCAATGATGCCGAGAAAGCGGTGCAATACCTGCATGATAATAATATTATAGTCTCCACGGGCCTGATCGGCGGCAATCCCGATGACGATGAGGAGGACCTGTGGGAGAACTTCAAGCTGGCACGCAGGCTCAAGGTGGACTTTCCCATCTTCTACATCTCCACACCCTACCCGAAGACAGAGATGCGTGCCGAGCTGGAGGAGATGGGTTTGGTCACCAACAGCGACTTCACCAGGTACGACGGGCTGCATGCCAATTTAAAGACCAAGAACCTCTCCGAAGAAGAGGTGGCGTACATCACCTGGCAGATGAACGCCCGCTACTACGATCTGGAATGGCTGCGGTATAACAAAGTCAAGCGCATTTATCCCAAGTGGTTTGCCAACGAAATTCGTCGGCTGACGCCCTTTTACGCCAGGAGGAAGCTGGACCTGGCCCTGGGAAGGAGAACGCCACGGGACTTCTTCCAGGAGGATCTGGCGAGCGGAGAGCTGTGCAAAGGTGTGACGTAGTTTAATATTTAAATTAACCTTATAATTAACATACTTTTTTAGTTGTATTTTTTGAATACAACCTTTTAGAATTGTATTTATACGAAAACAGCATACCCTTGTCTGTGAAGCAAAAGCTCTTCGTTCTGCTGGGTGATGTAGTCTCCTCCCGCCAGATAGTCGATAGAGACCGGTTTCAAAGCCGCCTGGCAGAGCTTTGCAGCATGATCAATGCAGAATATGCAAACGACATTTATGCTCCCTTTAAGGGCCTAAAAGGTCTGGATGAGATTGGAGGTGTGCTCAAAGACATATCCAATGCATTTAGTATTATTATTCTAATATCAGAAACATTGTATCCCTGCAAAATGAGGTGCTCCCTGGTCTATGATTTCATAGATACTGCATTGGATTCAGGCGATGTCGCGAAGATGGACGGCCCTGCCTTTCACAGAGCCTCAAAGACCATTCTCGAACTCAAGGAAACAGAACAGCTCATAAGTATCGCTGTTGAGGATGAAGTTCTCGATAAAACCCTGGAGGGTGAGATCAACCTGATACTGCTATTTAGAGAAGCGAGAACTGCCAAGCAGCGAAATATTATTAAAGAGTACGAACTTATAAAAAATCAAATAGAAGTTGCCGACAAACTCGGGTTAAGCCAGCAGTACGTTTCCATGGCACTCAAACGCTCCCGCTGGAAGATGCTAAAGGATTTGGAAGAAGAATTGAACCGATCTATGCACAGCTATCAAAAAAGGATAGAGAGAACAGAAGTGAGGTCGATTACCGGATGATAAAAGCCCAGTTGGTGTAAATGCCGCTTGCAGTTGCTGGTGCCCAGATCCTAGAAGGGCTCAGCCTAATTCAAGTGGTCGTCATTTTATCATGCTACATCCTATTGCCGGCGACGAGCGGATGGGTAGTTGCCCACATATTGAAAAGTATCTCCGGGAACGCAATGGATGAGCCCAGCCGGGAAGTCAAAGATACCGGTTATGTCATAGGAAAGTGCAAGAATCTGCTGCTGCTCACCTTCATGCTTCTGGACGCTTTTACGGCTATGGCCCTGATATTCACCGCTAAGGCGATAGTGCGAGCCGAAGACATGAAGAAGAAACCGCTCTACTTTCTGGCCGGCACAATGGTAAATGTGACCTATTCCATAATGATCGGATTTGTCCTGAAACTTCTTTTGGCCTAGGTTTCAGAACTTTTATCTTCTCCAAAACTATGCTCTCCGAGATGGAGGTGATGGGGCTGGTCACCAAGAGTGACTTCAGGTTTGCCAACGAGATTCGCAGGCTGACACCCTTTTACGCCAAGAGAAAGCTGGACCTGGCCCTGGGGAGGAGAACGCCGCGGGACTTCTTCCAGGAGGATCTGGCGAGCGGAGAGCTGTGCAAAGGAGTAGTATAATTATGGCTCTGAGTCGCGTCAAAGTGGCTCAGGGTCATCCTCTTTCAGGCTCCCGTGCTTGCGGGCAGGGCGGGCGCGTCGGGGCTTACGGGCCGGGCAAGCAAATCAAAGATAACAGGAATGGAGCCTGCAATAGCAGGGCTAAGGCCAGGACGTATTTGACTCCCGTAACATCAATCTAGGAAAGCCTCGTCAGAAAGGATCTGATCTATCTGATCCAGAATTGGCCGAATTTGCTTTTTCAAGATATCCCAGAGTATCTCTTCATCTAGGCCGAAGTACCTGTGAACAGAGATATCCCTCAACCCCGCCATCTTTCGCCAGGGAACTTTTGGATATCGCACTCTTACTTCAGGAGGCACATGCTTGGCAGCTTCGCCCAGTATTACCAGATTGAAAATTACTGCATCGTGAGTTCTTTCGTCTGCAGCGAACCTTTCAAAATCGATATCCTCAGTGTAGCGCAATATTTTTTCGCAGGAGGTTTGCATATCTTCAAGAAAGAGCAGGAAATCCCGGGACATAGAGCGCCTCACCCTCGATCTGCGTCTTGAGCCTGGGCCGGATGGACTTCTTGGTGACAAGATCCACAGGACGACCCAGCAGATCCTCAAGGAAGAATTTTAGATCCATGTAACCGTCGAAGGTGGCTTTATCCTGAAACTCCACCAAGATGTCTACATCGCTATCCTGCCGGGCCTCATCTCTGGCCACAGATCCAAAGACGGCTAGAGTCTTCACGCCCAATTTAATCATATCATCACGATGGACGGCCAGCTTCTGCAGTGTCTCCGATCTTCTCATGGTCCTCTCAAACTCAAAGATTACTATGAGATCTCTGATATAAAGGACTTTTGAGGGTTCTGCATCGAAAAAGCCGGATACGGGCCAGGGTAATGACAGGGACACTCGCACGACTTCGTCCTTCTATTCCTGCTTTAAAAAGTATTCTCGTCAAATTATAATTAACATACTTTTATTTTTTCCCAAAATACAAGCTTTTCGAATTGTATTCTCATCTGGACTTAAATGGCTGTCTTTTTGCAGGAAGATCGACATATTGATTAGTGATAGTAACCATAAAGCCGCACTGATATGTCGCAAGATGCCTCCATCCCCCAGGGCTTTCGAATTCTGGTGATTGTCTCCAGGCCGCTGGACCTGCCCGACCTGCCCAACTTAGCCGACCAGTGGGCCTTGCAGGGCGGACTGAGACGGGTCCAGGCCCCGGCTTTCCTGAAGATGCTCCGCCCGCCTACGGTGGAGGGATTTCGCAGCGAGATTTTGAACGGCTACGACATCGTGCACTTCGACGGCCACGGAGACTTCGGACTGCGCTGTCCCAACTGCGGCGGCCTCCACTCCCCGCAGCAAAAGAAATGCGAACGCTGCGAGTGTCTTCTGGACGGCCAGGAGGCAAAGGGCTACTTCGCCTTCGAGAGGGAAGACGGCAAGCTGGACGCCCTGGCGGCGGAGGAGCTGGCGGAGATCGTGATGAGCGCGCCGGAACCTGCGAAGCTCGTCTTCTTGAGCGCCTGTGAGTCGGCCAAAGGGGGCGAGACAAGTCTCCTGAAAACCCTGCTGGGCAAAGGCGTTCCAGCCGTCCTGGGGATGAACGAGTCGATAACAGCAAAGGCGACTATGGCTCTAGCCACACCTTTTTACGCCAGCCTGGGGGCAAGCATGAGCATCGTCAAGGCCTTCGAGAATGCGCTGCCCACTCTGAATCAGTTGGAAAACAGTGGAAAACTGCAGAAAATCCCGGTGCTGGAGGGCCCGGGAATGGATGCTCGCATTCTGCCAGCCAGGGTGACGGGAAAGGCTAGCTTCGAGGCAGAGCAGCTTTTTGGCCTTCCTGAGCACGAGTTCGTGGGCGACTACATCCGGGGCGATCCGCCGCATGGTCGCAAAGGTCTTCTCTCTCAGGCCATGGATGCCCTGCAGTCTGGTGAGAAGCTGGCTGTTCTCACCGGGCAGGGAGGCATCGGTAAGACGGTGCTGGCTGAGGAAGCGGCCCGGCGGCTGGCATGGCGCTATCCAGGCGGCGTCTTTTGGAGGAGCGCTGCCGACATGGAACGTCTGGGCCTGGAAGAGATGCTCAACTCCTTTTATAATGTCATGGGACCACAGCTTCGCACGCTTCCCCTCGATGCGAAGCACGACCAGGTTTTGGGCTATCTCAGAAATTACGATACAGCCAGCCTGCTGGTAGTGGACAACGCTGAAAGCATCCCGGATCAAAAT
>DATLBD010000148.1:0-3648 GCA_035527135.1 Methanothrix sp.
CTGAGCAGATGGTCATTAGAATGAAAAACCGCGATGCAAACCAGACCAGGGCGGTGGTTGATGCTGCAAAATCTATCGGTGCAAAAGCATCTATCAAGGGATATGATTTGAGCGATTCAAGCAAAGCTGTGGATCAAGCCAGGAAAAAAGCCTTGGACAACGCCAAGGCGAAAGCTGAGTATTATGCCTCGAGCTTTGGATTTAGTTTAGGAAAGGCCATGAAAATAGAGGAGTCAACATATCCTGATATCGAGATTGGCCCGATTTATGGTTGGGATATGCCTAGGAGAATGGGCCATATGTTCTGGAGGGAGCCTTTCCTGAGAATGGATCGGTTTTTGGCAGGCAATCACATTCCAGAAGGAATGGCAGAGGTCACTGCTTATGTTAGTGTAATTTACAAAGTCTGATTGGCATTAGGTTGAGTGGGGTTGAGTGGGCAGTATACATCCTAATGGGAGTTAACTCGCATTAACCATAAATGTTAACTGACAGGATGCACAAATCTCCCTCTTGTTGGGCCTGCAAAGGATCCAATTTGCCACCCCTTTTTGCTCTTGTTTTTCGATTTTTAGCCTTCAACTGCTTATCCTCAATGGGCATCTCATCTCAGGCATATGCTTCGCGCGTCATCTTTGGAGCAAAAAGCAATACGCCTAAGTTTGGGGGGGAACTAAAATTTAGAGAATTCTAGGCAGAGGTGGGAAATGGGTGCACCTAATTTTTAAAATAGTATGAGTTGCATTTATGGTTAGTTTGTGAGGAAAAGTATTAGGATTTGAGGGGATAAATTATGAAAAGAAATCTACTGTGTCCTATAATATTAATATCAGTTTTTTTGCTATGCTGCACAGGAGTTCAGGGAACAGCAGGAAACATCCTGCGCATAGAGGGGCCAGATGGCTGGACAAAGCATCTCGAAGTTTCGCAGGGATCAACTGCTTTTCTAGTGGTGCTGCCTGCAAAAGAAGGCGCTGGCACGCTTTATGATCAATATCCAGATGGGGGCTTGCATGAATACAGCTATTACTTCCTGGGTTACGATCTTCTGACGTTCTGTGCCGATATGCCTGGGCGACATGTGCTGTCCTATGTTGTAGATGGCCTTGAAAGCAACCCTGTGGCAATAGATGTAAAAGGTAATTATGCACCAAATGATTGCCCTTCACCTTATATAGCGCCTCGAAAGGGCACTTATCCACCACCTACCACCTACTTGCCCCGTGCGGCGTCTATTTCTCTGAGCAGGGGGACCTCGAGTGATCCTGTGATACTTCAGTACAATCCTGTTGGATCCCATATTATGAATTACCGGAATGGGATTGTTGTTCCCAATTACGGATCCCAGTATCATTTTGGCAGGGATTTCTCATTAGGGATAATAGATAGCAACTATCCGGGCACACCATTCCTAACTCAATTTCTTGCCGATCCATAATAATTTAAGAGCTGGCACAATTTGGCCCGCTCCTTTTTCTCTTAACATCTAGGATCAGATAACGGCAGGTGTAGCATATTTTTATTTGCAAAAGTATTCGATTCGATCGCAGGCCCATTTACGGTTGATCATCTCCCCACTCCATTGCAGCTTCCCCGCAAGAGGCAAACGATGACGGCCGCCAGGAGCACGGCCATGATGCCGGTCAGGAATATGCCGTCGAATACACCGGCTCCACCGATGGAGAGGACCAGGGGCTTGGCCTGGTGCAGTTCCAGGGGCGAGAGGGCGGGCAGCAGTCCAGGGGTAAGCAGGCTGAGCAGATCTGCTCCAATCAACGTTCCCAATGTGCCGCTGATGTAAGCCAGGGGCGGTGCGCGGCGAAAACCACCTGCTAAGAGCAGGCCCATGAGCGCTGCTAAAAGGGGCGAAAGCCAGACGGGCAGGACGATGCCTTCACCAGGAATGGCTTCCGCTACATTATAGGTTATGGCGGCAACAACGGCCATTCCCAGCAGGGCTTTTTCCCAGTTGGCCTGGCCACGCAAGATAAGGTGGGCTGAGATAAGCAAGGGTATGATGCATCCTCCAAGGTTGACAGCCAGAATGAGGGGATGAAAGACGGTGGAAGCGTCTTGAGAGGTCAGGCCCATCAGAGCCATATACCAATCCGGGTAGGCGGAGATGGGTGCACTGATCAGGGGAAAGTCCACCAAGCTTCCTAAAATAGAGCCGAAGACGGCCAGGGAAGCATGCCAGTGAGAGAAGCCCACCATCTCAAAGGCAGTCTCGGAAAGCCGAAGAAAGAGGTAGATGAAGATAAGGGGTGCGACCAATAGAAGCAGCATGATGACGATGGTTAAAGGCAGGAAGAGCAGTTCGAACAAGCTTTAGCACCTGCAAATAAGCTATCTGTGATAGTTAATAGAGCTTTCTGGTGTGCGCAATGCTTATTGCCTGGGCGGATTTTTGAAAAAAAAGATGCAAATTCAAGTTCAAGGAGATTTGAGATGACCATTCTTACCGGCAGCGAGGCCCAGAGCCTCGTGCAGTCCATGATCGATCCCGAGACGCAGACACAGATGTGCGGCATGGAGCTGACTTTGCAGAAGATCGAGCGCTTCACCTCTGCCGGGGCGGTAGCCTTCGACAACAAAGAGAGAGTGCTGCCCCAGACCGAACCGATGGATTTTGACCAATCGGGCTGGATTGATCTTGCAGCAGGTTCCTACCTGGTGACCTTCAACGAGATCGTCAATATCCCCAAGGACGCAGCTGCCCTGGCAAGGGCTCGCTCCACGCTTCTGCGCTGCGGGGCCAGCCTGGAGACGGCGCTTTGGGATCCGGGCTACCGGGGCAGAAGCCAGAGCCTGCTGGTGGTCTACAATCCCCAGGGATTGAGGCTGAGAAAGAACGCCCGGCTGATGCAACTGGTATTCATGCGACTGGGAAAAGAGTCCGAGAAGTTGTACACTGGAAAGTACCAGGGAGAGAATATTTAAAAAAAGGAAAAATTGATTTTTAATATTTAATTTAATCAATCTTCAAAGTACCAATTATTTGCCTTGTAGTATTTTTATCAAAGAACGAAACTAATCCTGCGTACTTATCTCCTCCGATATTCCAATGGGAAATATCAGCAGTTTTGCCAAAAACACCCATAAAGCTGCCGTTTGTAGATATAGTGCTTACCGTCACGTTATTTCCCATGTAATCAACGGCAGACCAGTTCCCAATTGTCTTATCGCTATAATCCTCATCCATGCTCAGCATTGAGGCAGCAATGCTGATGCCCATTATCCATGACTGCGAAATAAACTCAGGCCCATACAGCTTCATGTCTTCGTCGTAAACTTCCATAATTTGAAGCATAGCATTCCCTTTCGAAAGGCTATTTAAAATTGTGAATCCTTGGGAAAAAAATCCGTCTGAACTACCTGCATTTTCATCTAATTTGATCTGGAATCCTGGAGTCAAATTTATGGAAAGATTGCTTTCGCAAAGGGTGTAGACCTTGGTATCCAGCGCCTGAGATGCAGTGGAACATGCTGTCGCAACCAGAAGTGCTACTAGTACATCTGGGCTGATATAAACCTAATGATAAGGTTTTATATATAATCATTGACAGATACTCTGAAACAGGGGAGTATCAATGCCGGGTCCGAAACCATCAGCAATCAACTTGAACGACGTTGAGCGCCAAGATTTGG
>DATLBD010000149.1:0-25211 GCA_035527135.1 Methanothrix sp.
ACGGGCAGGAGGATCGCCAGCTTAAGAGGAAACATAATAGCAGCAGAGCCGGTCAGGTTTATGAGAAAAGTGGGGACTACGTGCTTTTCGTAGTAGAAGAACCAGTCTACTCCTAAATAGGTTGAGCTGGCGTCCAGCATATGAACGTAGATGATCATTTGATTGAATCTATCGTCCAAGAACTTCATAGCAGACACATAGCGCCTACAAAAGAGGATGCACCCCGCGAGGCTCGAGCCCATTATGAAGACGGCGGCTATGACCCAGCTGTTTTTAAATCCGATAGTGGAGAGTACGGCCAGATTGAAAACGGTCCAGATAAGGCCGAAAGCAGCGTATCTTGCATGAAACTTATCCCCCCAGATCTTCCGGGTGAGGATCAGACAGATAGCCGTGATCAGAAAGACCAGGAAGAATATGAGTGGCGTGATTAAAAGATATCTCCAGGGCGCAGCAACCAAATCGGCATCTTCGATCACCCTAAGGCTTGAGCCCGCCAGGATGTAAGGCAGGGTAGAGAGCAGCAGTCTCTCATCCATTGAGATGCCCCAGCGGCTGAGCAGTTTTATCAGTCCAAGAATGGCCAGACCCAAGATTATCGCCCAGGTGATAGTGTCCGCGGGATTGTAGCTGGTATCGTAGATTATGGGATCAATATAGTATTTTTGGACAAAGGCGGCAAGGTCGGCAAAGTAGTTCACATTAAGCTCTTGCACAGCCTCATATTTCTAGCGTTCGCGTGCCTGTTATTTCCTCATTTAAATAGGCGGTGTAGTCCTGAATGCATTAGGGACTGGCTATGCTTGCGTTCGTATCCATTCCAGGGTTTTCTGTGCTTCGATTTGTTGCGGTTTATATTGGCCAAGCCATGATGTAGCAGCACTTCATGGATAGCATTATGTGAGATATGTATTTCCATGCTTGAACTCGATGGTCTTTTCCGGTCGTCTTGCGCCCTTGGCAATAGATTAGATTTAGATACTCCTCATTTTCTCACCCTCTTTCCGTGTCCCTTTTGTGGTTTTTTAAAAAAATTGGTAAAAAAGGTATTTAACGAAAATACCAAATTACTAAATAGTTATTTACCTATATGGGAAATTAATGAGACATATTGGACCAAAAAAACAATTTTGATAGGGAAAAATTAGCCATTATCAGAAAAGGTTTAAATAAATGGAATGCATTGCATGGGATTTGTACGACGGTCCTTCAAGAATCGGCAAGGTCTGCTGTACAGGAAATGAATATGGCTGGCTTCATACACAACGAACCACCCTTAGTTGGGCACGATGTCGAAGTTTCAGGTGCAATCACATCAGAGGATGCTGGTTTTTACTTCATCCTTGTATCTGCAGTAGTCTTCATAGTTGCAGCTCTAACTGGACATTTGGCATAGATCTTCAACGGCAAGCAGGCTATCTGAACTCAGAGCCTAAAATGGCGCGATCTCTCCCATTTAGGCCCTGATTTCCCATAGACATTACAAAAAAATAAATTTTTTGTTTAATTCAATCTCAAAAGAACATTTGTTTTATTGGAATACTGCGCAGCTTGCTGCAGTGTATTTGAATTGCGCCCTCCTCTCAGGGGTTGACGGGAGATAAAATATCCAAATTTTGGCCCGCGTAGCCAGAAAATAGCTATCATCAAACGAGGAAATTTCAGACATGCCTCTGGAAATGCGTAAATTATCTCCCGTCAACGATTTAGGGGCAATTCCTGGATCCCTCCCACGCTGCAGGAAGGCACAAAGGCTTGCTTTTACGATGATGACGATCTGTTGGCTCGTCTTCCTGGTAGAGTTCTGAATATTCTGGCCTGGGCAGAGATTGCCCCTGAAGCCTTCAGCCTCTGAACATGGGGGGTTATGTCCTCTGTCCTTTGCAAGAACTGATCCACCACCAGCTTCTCCAGCTTCCTTTTGTCCACTCTCTTTCCCTTTCCCATGCCCGGGCAAGTGTGATTGTAGTTAATGCGAAGCAGAATATCTCCATTGGATAAAGTCTCCTCTTCCACCCGGAAGGGAAATAGCCGGCAAGCAATAGGTCGCACAGAATAGATGGTGCAGCCTTCTCGGTAGAAGATGCAGGTCGTATCCTCTTTGCTCTTCATAACCGGCAGGTCGAGGATAACCTTGCTTCCCATATCTTTAATTTTAACATAACATCCATCATAGTCATAAAGAGTATCGACGATTTCGGCCGCCTTTTTGCCCGTTTTTTTAGATATCGCGGTGACATCTTTTTCTGTGAGATAGATCAGATTGGATTTCTCCCAAAACTCTTGGATTTGCTCCATGGGGACGAGATCCTCAAAATCAAGGGGCCTCTTATGATGGCAGCAGGAGCCGCACCTCTGGCACTGGAACTTGATATCATCGAAAACAGCTTTTACAATAACGCGGGGCAGAAAAAATTCCCCCAAAAAAAAGAAAAAGAGAAGGCGACTTAAAGCGTCGTCTTCCTGGGATGGTTCTCAGCCAGAACTTCCAGTCCCAGCTCTTCAGCGGACTCTGCCTTCATGATATCCACCATGGCTGCTGCGGGGAAGATCATGGAGGCGTTCTCTATGGGCCCGTAGAGGTAGTAGTCAGCGCCCACGATTCCGGCAACCAGGTTGGAGCCGATATCGACAGGAGCGAATGATTCCCTGTGCTGCTTCTTCCACTTCTTCATCCAGTCCCAGGCTGAGGCACCGTTATGGAATCCTGCGCCGACCGGCAGGCCGAGCTGGGCCTTGACGGCAATGACGGCGCGATAGGTTGCGCCGGAGCCGGCTCCCAGGGGCATGGCCGCGGTATCGATGAGCGGTCTGGTGATGCCGCACTCTTTGGCGTACTCCAGCATGCCCTTCTTGGCTCCGCCTGCTGCTTTGGTCAGGATTTCCATCTTGCCCTTGGTTCCCTTCTCCATGGCGTTGAAAGCGAGCACGATAGCTGAATCGAGGTCGCTCTCTTTGACTGCCTTCAGTTCCTCGTCGGTGATGGAGGCGTTGATGGAGTTATGGATTGCCCGGTCGGCGACGCCGATCTCGGTGGCGTACTTGACGCCGAAGGCGCGCACCTCGGGTGCAGAGGAGTCGATGAGGAACGGGTAATCGGACAGTCCCACGAACCAGTCGATCTCCTTTCTCATGGCCTCATCGCTCTCGGCCACGATCTGGTTCATACAGGAGTTACCTGTGATTTCACTCATCTCTACCTGTGTGTTCCAGAGTCTCTCGGCAGCTGCCGCATCAAAGACTCCATGCTCCGGATCGGAGACAATCTTGTGCCTGGCGTAGAACATGGTGCCGATGCAGCATGTGGCGTACTCGCCCGGCTGACCCCCTATCTTGAATTTACCGAAATCGAAGACTTCCTGCTTCCTATCAAATCTGAACATTCAAATCACCGCTTTCCAATTGCCTGCGTATACGAACAATATGTATGCCAAAACCAAGATCAACCCTGCGCAGACACCATAGGCTGCGCCCAGATCTCTACCGATGGACTTGCCGGCTCTCATGTATTTCTCTGAGGAGTAGAATTCTATCTTCTCCTCAATCTTGTCCAGCTTCGCCATTACGTCTCTGAGTTGATCAGGGTCGACGACGGCAACAGGTACTGCTGGCTTAGTGTCTTCTGCCATAGTCTACAGCCCCCCCATTAAGGCCATTGGCCCGAGCATCATCACAATGGCAAAGAAAAATCCTATGGCAAATCCTACGGATGTCGTAGCCATAACGCCGGAGCTCAGCTTGGTCTCTCTGGCCAAGAGCTGGCCCTTGTACCTGATGTCCTCTACGATTGCGTCGATCATAGGCATGTTGGGCTCTACCACGGCTGGTATTCCCTGGCCGTATTCAATCTCTTCAGCCATTTTACTTTCCTCCTGCCACCCTGAGAATCAATCCAAAGAGGACGAGGACTACGGTCATGCCGAGAGCAATGCCCTCGATCTTGCCGACATAGATGCCTGCCTGCAATTTATTGAGTAGACCGGAGTTGGTTACGGCAGCATCTATGCCGCGCATCCTCCCCCTTACCTCGACTACCTCTGCGGCCATGGGCTTAAGCCCGGCTCCCTCTTCTTCTTCGCCGCCCTCTTTGATCTCGATGGTCATGGGATCGACGTCGAGAGCGCCGGGATCCTTGGCAACAAGTTCCTTGACCTTGCTGGTGATGGCCCCCACGTCCTCGGTATTCATCATCATGACCGCTTCTACCTGTTCCTTGTAGCGCTCAATGGACTCGGGCGTCAGGTTCTGGATGAAGGGAATGGCTCCCTTGGCTCCAATGATCCTTCCTTCCTTGTCAATTCCGCTCTGGGTAAAAGCCTCGATGGCCTGTCCGGTGATGTGCCCCTTGACCTCCATTCCCGTAACCACTACGTATCTGATGTTGGGATTGGAGATGACGTTGGCCACCATCTTCTCTATGCCGATGTTCTCGGTCTTGCATGGTCCGGCAAGAGCTGCGCCGGCCTTGAGCAGTTCGGCGCCACTAATATGCGAGCCGCAGGTACATACTGCGACGGGGCTCTCTGGATTGCCCACCTCATACTCGCCGGTAATCGTTGGCCAGGGCTCAGATGGCTTCTTTTTAAGTACCATTCCTAAGCACCTCCGCCGATTGCCTTCTTTACGATCTCAAAGGTTGCCGGATCGGTAAACGCTATAGCCAGAAGCGCCACGAAGGACAGCACCAGGCCAATGATGAATCCGCTCCATATGTTGGTGTATAGGCCGGCGATGTACGAGGCCTTGCCTCGGTTGGCGTACGACGAGAGAAGCTCGTTGTCCGGCGAAAGCTGGTTGACCAGGTCATTAGCTATCTTGTCCAGTTTTTCTACTCTTTCATAAACTGGGTCGAAAGTGTACAAAACTACGTCTTCCCTCTGCTCCGAAACCACTCCTTTCATGGGGTCGAAGATCAGGCCCAGTTCTGGTGAAACTCTAACAAATCCCATTTCCAGACCTCCTTACTGCACCGTTGGTGGCAGAAGTCCTGTCCCGACCACTGCTGATGCATCTCTCTTGACCAGCTTGTAGAACATCTTGAAGAAGTAGAACCACAAGACAAAGCCAATGGTAAGCTGTAATAGCCCCGCAGCAGTGCCCTGCGTCGCTATGGCAGCAATTCCTGTAGCCACCATGGCCAGTCCGCCCACCATGATCGCGTTTACGAGGGTCCTATCCTGCGTCTCATCCGGGCCGAGATTGGCGTTGAATGGATGCAGTATGGCAAGGCCTCCTGCGATGAATATGATGGCGATGTAGCCGGTCATAAGAACATCACTCACAATATCGGCATAGCCCAGTGAGCCGGATACGGCAAAGCTCCAGCCTAAAATGGCCAGTGCGCCTGCCATCGACAGGTCAGCGTTGCCCTCTTCCATAACGGGGATGTTGAACTTGATGACCTTATTGGCGATGACGCCGATGACGTAGCCGAAGACTCCGGCATAGATCATTATTATGATCGGGCCGAAGAACCAAGATCCCAGGGTTTCAGCGATAGACAGTCCGAACATGACGGCGATAATGCCCATACCTAAGGCCAGCATGCCGATAGATGGAACTCCTGTGCCTATACCGTAAGCACAGACTCTCCTAACAGAGTTGGCTCCCATTACCACAGCGAAGATCGCGGCTATAGCTCCGAAAAAGGAGAACACGTCGGTTTGTAGGGTGCTGTTGAGGATGGCGCCCAGATATATTCCCACGATAGAGCCAACCAGGCCGTACATTCTTAGCTTCTTGGGGTCATATGCAGACGGCGCTCCGCCTGCTGATCCTCCTACTGACATTTTAGGCACCTCCCGTGATCAACACTGATGCTAAAGCGAGCAGTACGCTGGCCATAGCGCAGGCTTTGAAGGCAAAGGGCCACTTTTTGAACTTGGGATCATGGAATCCCTCGATGGTTCCCTGGATATTCCAGGATGCAATCACAGCGTTCACCAGGAATATGCCAATGGCGAACATGGCGCTCAAAGCGGCATTGCCGTTGATCAGGTAAAGCGAATAGTAGATCATAGCGCCGCCCAGGCCTCCCATCATGCCGCCGATAAGGCCGCTGACAAAGCAGACGGTGGGGATACCGTGTCCCACAGTTCCAATGGCCACGTACGGCGGCTGAGAAAATCCGGTTATGGGGTCATAATTGACCTTGGCGGAACAAAAAGGCACGCCCACTGCATAGGCATAGGTCCAGGACCCTGCCAGCATAGTGGAGCCTACCATGATTCCTGCGCCTACAGCCCCTGAAGCCAAAACGAGCCAGATGTTGTCCGAGACGGACAACATCAGTCCGGCGGCCAATAGGCCAGTGAGGCCCGATCCGGCGGCTAGCTGCACAGTGCCTGTGCCGATACCTGTAGCCTGAGCCATAGCGGCTGGTGCGCCGCCCACAGGAACGAAGTGAACGCCGACGCCTACCAGGAGGCCACCCACGATGATCTCCAGGATGTAGACGATGGTATTAATGTCAAAGTTCATGCCGCAATATCCCCCTTGTACTCCGGATATGGCCCATACTTCTTCCGAAGAGATCTCTCAATGTAATTGTTATAGAAAACCATCACTAAGATAAAGAACAGTCCCATGGCGATGGCGAAGGATGCCTGCGTCACCGGATTGAATACAGTTGTTCTCCAGTTGTCCAAAAAGACCGTCAGGCCAAAGCCCATTCCTGTGGCGGGACCGCCGAACTTGGTACAGAACCAGGCGTTGTCTATGGAGTTCCTCAGGCCTGCTTCGGCCTTTCTCACGATCTGGCCGGAGAGCATGGTATTCAGACCGCAACCGAACTGTCGGTTCTGGAACTCGCGCTCGCCACCATAGTGAATATCGCCCACAGATGAGCCGATAGCACCTACTGCCAATCCCCAGATCAGAGCAATGATCGGCATCGGGAACGGATGTGGGGTGGGCAACATGTATGCCATGATGTAAGCTATAGTTGCGATACAAAACGATGTTATCCAGGCATGTGCCATAATGGATGGCGTAGTGTACCTGATGATATCCAGATAGACCCACTGGTTGAACCTCGCTTGGCTGGTATTCCTGCCAAGATAGGAACTTATTGAAAAGACACCGTTGAACAGAGCGGCAACGGATGCGCCTGCTACAAGTGCAAACAGTGCGGGCATCTGGAAGGCCGTGATAAGAGTATAGGCCACTATAGCTGCAGTGGCAGCCCACAGGGCGTTGGCCGGGGGTTCTCCCGAAATGGCCTTGTTATAAATCCTGTGGGGATTGCCGACCTGGGCAGCCAGTTGCACTTGCGAGTTGGGATTGCTCTGAGATCCTACATCGGATTCTATATCCTCAGAAGCACCAGCAACCGTCGCAAGGGCGCCCATCGCAGCTATAAGCCCCATGCTAAATGCGTCCATTTATTCCTCCTCCTTTTCCTTTCACCAATTTCATGGTTTTCCGCGATAAAATTGGCTATGACGCTCTTGGTATCAATTACCTAAACTTATAAACCTTTCGCGATGGATAGAAATATATCGGGCACTGAGAATTTTTCCTGGAAGCTGTTCTCTATGATTGAAATCAATATGGGATCTCTTTCGAAGCCTTTCTGCTTTTATGCTTTGCCATGGAATGGTGCAATAAACAATAGCTAAGAGCATTTTTATCTCTTGCACGCGATTGAAAAGCCTGTCCTGGAGTAAATCTGTTCGAGAGTAAATTATGGTGTTTTGATGTGAGCGGCCAAGCTCTGGCTTTTCGGGAAACACGCGAATGAGTGAGCCCAAACGGAACGTGGTAGGAAAATACAGGGAGTTTCGGCGAAATCGACTTTACCAGGGCTCTCTCTTCGATCCAATCCGATAGCCAATGATGTTCATGACGCGGTGAAGGATTGGTGTTATTACTAGTACTAGTACCATAATAGTCGGTGTGAAGTTTTGCCAAAACCATGTTGGCGCGAGGATCATGGTTAGCACCCAGGATCCTATGACGAAATCCAGTTGATCTATGATGAAGAGCTGAGCTCCTCGCTTCAGGCCCATCCTTCGCTTAAAGAAGGCGGCCACGATATCTCCCAGCATTGCTCCAAAGGAGAGTCCTAAGAGAACCGGCAGTTGGCTGTATCCAGAACCAAAGCTGGGGAGACCAAGGCTTGGGGCAAGGTGGTTTAGCAGCAGGCCTATGATCATGCCGCCCAATGTGCCTGCTATCGTACCCCGGAATGTTTTTCCATCGCCTAGCATACGATTTCCGTCATGGATGGTCTGCCCGAAGTCCAGAGGCGTCCCTCCGCCAAAGAGTACTGCGCAGTTATTGGGCAGATATGCAGGCAGCATCAGCCAAAAGGCCGTTATAAGTACATTCATGCCTTGCACTCTCGCCGCTTCGCCTATATATCAAATTATCTGATGCAATTGTCCTCTATTCTATTGCATATGATGTGCGGCCATTCTGCAGCTCTGTCATCTGCTCGCCCTGGTGGAATATTCGGGCAGGTTTCGAATAGATAAAGACAATCTATATTTTATATAATTCATATGGAGCAGATGTCGAAGATCTCGTAGGGTCGATGAGAATTTAATGGCTCCTCGCTATTTTGTGTCTGCAAACCTAGTGGTTGACCACTTGGCCGGGCATAGATGTATTGTGAAATAGAAACAGCGGAAAGATGCTGGAATTATTGAATAGCGTGTTTCACTACTTCGTCGGGCTTCTGGCACTGGCTTTCTTATTACTGAGGATTACGGTCTGACCAGTGGAGCTTAAAGGAATTATGCTCATAATGGCTTTAGAGGTGTGCAATGAATTCTTTTTGTTGGCCAAGATCTGGTCGTGGGTGAAGCTTACTGAAAATCATTGCGAGAATCGAATGCATGATATCCGTTTTGGCAGCAGACATCCATTGCATTACTTGCTAGCGCTTTTCAGCAGCTTACGTACGCAACCCAAGATCTTGGCCACTAAATATCTTTTTATTTGCAATAAGAGAAGCATATGTTTAGTGCCGCCATCTCGCGACGGGTACAACGCTGGCTCTATTGCAGAGTTGCACTTGCTTCCTACGTTTCCTTAGAAGGAATGCACTGGTCGGCTCATAGTCATTAATTGGCATTAATGTGCTATCCTGTGAGTATCTTTCAATCGAAACAGTTAAGTTCAACCTGTGATACGTAAGAGGCGGGCGTCGATGGTCTAGTGGTTATGACTTGGGCCTTCCAGGCAGATTTTGATATCTGCGAAGCAAGCCTACAACCCGGGTTCGAATCCCGGTCGACGCACTCTTTTTTTGTTCTATTTTATTGAGATTATTCTTACGTTGAATGCCGAAATATTTTCGCTAGATTTATATCCTAGTTTGACCAGTTGTTGTTTTATGAATTCCGGCGGGGAGATCTCCAACGCACGAGGATTGCTGGCTGAGAAGATCGCAGGAGAGATCACCCTTTCCCAAAATCCAGGCGAGACTCTGAGGAAATGGCGACGCAACTTTGGCATAACTCAGACTGACCTGTCCAATCATCTGGGCATGTCTCCTTCCGTGATCTCCGATTATGAGAGCGGCAGGCGAAAGTCTCCTGGCATAATGATCGTGAGCAAGATCATTGATGCGCTCCTCCGAATAGATGAAAGCCGCGGCTGCAATGTACTGCGCGCCTACGAGGACATGTGGGGCGACATTTTAGGCCTTGACTCCATATGCAGTGTCTGCGAGTACCAGGAACCGATAGTCCTCGCGGTTATTGCCCAAAAACTGAATGCTGAGGTCATCTTCGGCCGCACGGATATCACCATATGGGGCTATACGGTTATAGACAGCATGAAGGCCATCATTGAGATGCTTCCCGATCAGTTCCAGAAGATCTACGGACGGAGCACAGCTCGTGCCCTGATATTCACAGGCGTTCATTCCGGCAAGTCGCCTATGGTAGCAGTGCGCGTCAGCAACCTCAAGCCCGGTGCGGTGGTCTTGCAAGGGCTGATGCCATCCGAGGTAGATCCCGTTGCCAGAAGAATCGCCGAGGTCGAGAATATTCCTCTTTTAACGACACATTTTTCCGTTGACGAGATCTCCAGTGCATTGAGCAAAGGGTGAAATCTTTTGGTCTCAGGTATTGTAAGTTATGGGGTCTATGTTCCGCGATTTCGCATAAGGCTAGACGAGATTGCCAGAGTTTGGGGGGACGGAGAGGAGATCACAGAGGGCCTTCGCGTCTTCGAGAAATCCGTTCCCGATCTTGATGAGGATGCAGTGACCATAGCCGTAGAGGCGGCAAGAAATGCCTTGCAGCGTGCCGGTATAGATCCTAAACGGATAGGTGCTATTTATGCCGGCTCGGAGAGCCATCCTTATGCCGTAAAGCCCACCGCCACCATCGTGGGCCAGGCCATATGCACATCATCCTCTTTTACGGCGGCGGACTTCGAGTTTGCCTGCAAAGCGGGCACCGCAGCCGTCCAGGCGTGCCTCGGCCTTGTCAGCTCCAATCTAATTGATCTGGGCCTGGCCATAGGCGCGGATGTAAGCCAGGGAGCACCAGGAGATATGCTGGAATATACGGCTGCAGCAGGCGGAGCGGCTTATCTCATCGGCAGCCGGGACCTGGTCGCAGAGATCGAGGGCACTTATTCTTTCACCACTGATACCCCTGATTTCTGGAGGCGGGAGGGCATGCCCTATCCGGAGCATGGGGGAAGATTCACGGGCGAGCCTGCCTACTTCAAACATGTGACAGGCGCTGCGCGCGGACTTATGGAACGGCTGGGGACAAAACCCGAGGATTATGATTATGCCGTCTTTCACCAGCCCAACGGCAAGTTTCCTGTGCGCGTGGCTAGGATGCTGGGCTTTTCCAAAAAACAGATCGAGCCGGGATTGATTGTGCCCATGATCGGAAACACGTACTCGGCATCCTGCCTCATCGGCCTAGCCGCCACTTTAGACATCGCTCGCCCCGGCGAGCGCATCTTTGTGACCAGCTTTGGATCCGGCGCCGGAAGCGACGCTTTCAGCATAAGTGTGAAAGACAGAATTGATGAGATCCGCTGTGGCGCTCCAAACGTTCGCGACTATATTGGCGGGGCCGAGTATCTTGATTACGCCATGTATGCCAAGCATAAGGGCAAGCTGAGAATATGAGATCCGTATCCATAATTGGTGTGGGCTGCACCAAGTTCGGAGAGCGATGGGATGTCTCTTTGCGCGACATGATCGCTGAGGCCGGAGTGATGGCCATTGAGGATGCCGAGATCGCCGGCGAGCAGATCGACGCTCTCTACGTGGGCAACATGAGTGCCGGAAGATTCATCGAGCAGGAGCACATTGGGGCGCTCATCGCCGACTGCGCTGGCCTCTCCCGCTTGCATGTGCCCTCCACGCGTGTGGAGGCGGCTTGTGCCTCTGGGGGCCTGGCCCTTCGCCAGGCCGTACTGGCTGTTGCCAGCGGCTATAGCGATATTGTCATCGCGGCGGGCGTTGAGAAGATGACTGATGTCTCCTCCGGCACCGCTGCCGATGCTCTGGCAGCAGCAGCCGACCGGGAATGGGAGTGCTTCTTTGGCGCGACCTTTCCCGCGCTCTATGCCATGATGGCCAAGCTGCACATGCGCCGCTATGGGACAACGCATGACCAGATGGCCCAGGTGGCGGTGAAAAATCATCACCACGCATGCATGAATCCTATAGCACAGTATCATATGGAGATAACTGTTGATGATGTGAATAAGTCTCCCCTGGTGGCGGATCCTTTGCATGTCCTGGACTGCTCTCCGATCTCTGATGGAGCTGCGGCAGTGGTGCTTGCCCCAACAGAGATGGCTAGGAGTTTTTCTGAAGTGCCCATTAAGATCGTGGGCAGTGCCCAGGCCAGCGATACTTTGGCGTTGCATGATCGCCGCGATCTGACCACGCTGGATGCCACCGTGCATGCCGGGCGGGCTGCCTTCACTCAGGCCGGAATCGAGCCGCGTCAGGTGGATGTGGCCGAGGTACATGACTGCTTTACAATTGCGGAGATACTGGCCATAGAGGACCTGGGATTTGTAGAGAAAGGCCAGGGCGGCAAAGCCATTGAAGAGGGGCTGACGGTTCTGGGTGGACAATTGCCCATCAACACTTCCGGAGGGCTGAAAGCCTGCGGCCATCCCGTGGGCGCTACAGGAATAAAGCAGGCCTACGAGATCGCCCTGCAACTGCGAGGCGAGGCAGGCAAGCGTCAGGTGGATGAGGCGGAGGTGGGCCTGGCCCACAATGTGGGCGGCTCCGGCGGAACGGCCCTGGTCCACATATTTACGAGGTGAAGATGACAACGCAAGCGCCCAGATTCTGGAGAAGCATACCGCAAAGATACAATCTTTCCGGGACACACTGCACTAGCTGCGATGAATACTTCTTTCCTCCCAGAAACCTCTGCCCAAATTGCCGTCGCGGGGCGCATTTAGAGGAGTACACCTTCAAGGGGACGGGCACCATCATCACCTATACTACTATCCATAATGCCACCGAGGACTTCGAGATGCTGACGCCTTACAATCTGGCCATCATTCAACTGGATGAGGGGCCCAAGATTACCGGTCAGATTGTCTCCAGCTCGACTGGAGTCAAGATTGGCATGCGCGTTCGGCCGGTATTTCGCATTCTGGGAAAAGAGGGCGACAGGGGCATAATCTACTACGGCACCAAGTTTGCGCCTCTGCAAGAGCCAAGCTGCACCGAAGTGGAAACTAGGGAGAAGTGAAGATATCACATGAGAGGAGCGGCGAAATCTGCGTTGCCCATTTCTGCACCGCCCTTGTCTACGGTGAGAAGGACAGGTCCGGTCTTGATGACATTTTCCCTGGCTTTTATCTCGCTGAGCATGCGGCCCAGTCCATTTCTCTCTTCAGCCTGCATAACTAAAAAGAAGCTGTACTCTCCAAATAGACGATAGACGTCCCTTACTTCCGGTCTCTCTTGCAGACGGGCATAAACCGATCTTTCCTGGCCGGAACTAACCTTGATCATTGTCATTCCAATTACAATTACCGATTCCCCCACTGAGAGCATATTAGAAAGATGTTCTTATATTTATATCTGTTGATCCGCCGATCTGCAATAATTTAATATTAAAAATATATTTAAAATTTGCGCGAAGGATGTAAATATTTAGCAGCCTAATATAGAACCATGACCCTTGTTTCCCTCTGCTTTGAGGTTCATCAACCCCTTCGGCTCAAGAAAAATTTCTTCTGGGACGGATTTCCACTAAAGCAGGTTGTGCCCAATCTGCGAGAGTTTTATTTCGATAATCTTGAGAATAAAAGGATCTTTGAGCGCGTATCCGACAAATGCTACCTGCCTGCCAACGAGGTGATCTTAGGGAGCATTAAAAAGCATGAGGGATCGGACAAGCCCTTTTCGGTCGCTTACAGCTTCTCCGGGGTCTTCTTAGAGCAATGCCGCGCCTTTCGTCCCGAGGTTTTGGACTCCTTTGTCAAGCTGGTGGAGACGGGCCGAGTAGAGGTGATGGAGCAGACCTACTACCACTCTTTGGCCAGCCTCTACGAGAATAAAAGTGAGTTTTTCGAGCAGGTCAAGATGCATAAGGAGCTGATTTGGGACATTTTTGGTCTGCATCCCACTACCTTCGAGAATACAGAGCTGATTTACAATGATGAGATTGCGAGGATGGTCGAGGGCATGGGATACAAGGCTATCTTCACCGAGGGTGTGGTGGAAAATCCCAATTACGTTTACCGACCGCCCAAGACAGACATCTCTTTGCTGCTACGAAACTATAAGCTCACAGACGATATCGGCTTTCGCTTCTCTTCGCATAGCTGGGAAGAGTACCCCCTCACCGCTGACAAGTATGCCAGCTGGCTGGCGTCAACTTCCGGCCAGTGCATAAACATCTTCTGCGACTATGAGACCTTCGGCGAGCATCAATGGGCCGACACTGGCATCTTTGAGTTCCTGCGCCATCTGCCCGATGAGGTTTTGCGGCGTGAGAATCTCCGATTTGCTATGCCTTCTGAGGTTGCCCGAGTGATTGCTCCTGAAAGAGAACTCTCCGTGCCAAATTATGTCTCATGGGCGGACCTGGAGAGGGATACGAGCTGCTGGTTGGGTAATGCTCTGCAGCAGGCCTGTTTCATCTACCAAAAGAGGCTGGAGGCCCCGGCCAAAGAGAGCGGAGACCCGGAACTTCTAAAGATCTGGAGGACGCTTGGCCTTTCCGATCATCTCTACTACATTTTTACACACGGCGGGGGCCCAGGTGAGGTGCATAGCTACTTCAGCCCTTATGGCATTCCTTATGATGCTTCAGTCACCTACTTCAGCGTTTTATGTGACCTGCACTACCGTCTTAAGGAAAAGACCCACATGGCTGATTCACCCTTTCGTTTTGCCACAGGCAAGGATCTGTTCACAGGAGAGGTCGCCTGGAGTCTAGCCGGTCTGCAAAATATTTTAAAAACCGTATCGATCGCCTCACTGCAATATCATAATAGCCGGGGGGATCTGGCCCGGTGGGCTGCGACCAGTCTCGCAGATGTGGATCTGGCGGAGCGGATGTCTGAATTAAAGAGCATCAAGGGAGAAAGACTGCGAAAAAGCCTGCTATCAGCAGTGGATGCCTCCCTCTCGGAGGGCAAACAATGACTGAGGTCTCAGCCTTCCGCCCGCAGAGCTATGAAGAGGGCGCGGGCCAGGAATGGCTGTTGGCCAATGGCCTCGGCGGCTACTCATCCGCTACCGTGTCCGGCAGCAATACGCGGGCCTATCACGGGCTTCTCGTGGCGGCGCTAGAGCCTCCTGTGGACCGCTGGCTTTTGCTCTCTTCCCTGGACGAGGAGGTGGGGGGCACCCTTTTAGCTAATCATCAATATCCCGGTGCGATCCATCCCCAGGGATTCAAATATCTGCAGGAATTTCGCCAGGATCCATTCCCCAGATTCTGCTATCAGGTGGGCAGTACCAGGATCGAGAAGACCGTTTTCATGATTCATAATGAGAACACCACTATCATCAGCTATAAAATTAAAAACGGACAGGGAACGATGCGCATAGTTCCCCTGGTGCACTGTCGCTCCTTTCACGCCGCATCCCCACTGCCGCGCTTGAGCCAGGAACCTCTTAGTGCGGGAACGATTCTCCAGTCAAATCTTCGCCCGGACATATGTCTCACCCTCCTCTCGGATGGGCTCTCATATGTGCCGCAGGAGGTGATTTACAATAGCTTCGAGTACGAAGAGGAGCGACGGCGCGGTTTGGCCTGGAAGGAAGACCTCTTCTCTCCGGGCCGCTTCGAGGTAGAGCTATCTGGTGATGCGACCTTTGCCATCGCTGCCTCCACTTGGAGGGACACAATGCCTGATTGGAAGGCCGAGCAGAAAAAAGAAAAGGAGTGTCTGGAAATGCTAACTGCACCCATTCCTGAGATGGCTCAGGCCGCGGATGCTTTCCTGGTGAAAAGAGGCCATACCCTGAGCCTCATCGCCGGATACCACTGGTTTGATGATTGGGGGAGGGACGCCATGATCTCCCTGCCTGGCCTCTTGCTTTGCACGGGGCGCTTTGAGGATGCCAGGCAGGTCTTGAAATCCTTCGCAAAGGCCATGAGCGACGGCGTTTTGCCCAATGACCTTGGGGCCAGGTCTTACAATACAGTGGATGCATCCCTGTGGTTTGTGCAGGCTGTCAGCAGCTATTTTGATTATTCTAAAGACCTGGGTTTTGTCAGGGAGATCTGGCCCAGGCTGCTAGAGATATTCCGTCGCTATTCGCGGTCGGGAGAAGACTTCGGAGGGGACGAGGATGGTCTTATCGTATCCGGTCCAGCACTCACCTGGATGGATGCGCGCCTGGATGGCCGGTCGGTTACGCCAAGGGCCGGAAAATGCTGCGAGATAAATGCCCTCTGGTTTTGTGCCTTAAAAGATATGCAGAGGCTGGGCGAAGCTTTGGGCAAATCTGCAGATCCAGGATTTACGCAGATGGCCGAGAGGGTCAGGCAAAGCTACCAGCAGTTTTGGAATAGTGAGACAGGATGCCTTTATGATGTAATTGACCATGAGGATGCCTCCATCCGGCCAAACCAGATCATCGCGGCAAGAATTCCCGATCTTCTGCCTATTGTTATGAGAAAGAGCATTCTTGAGGTGGTTACAAGGGAATTGCTCACGCCTCACGGTCTGAGAACGCTCTCGCCCCGCGATCCCCGCTATGTGGGCAGATACGAAGGCGATCCTCACCACCGGGATGGAGCCTACCATCAGGGTACCGTCTGGCCCTGGCTCATGGGGCCATACATTGATGCTTTGCTCTCGGTAAGCGGCAGGTCCGAGCCGATCCTGGCTCAGGCCAGAGAACTTCTCAGGCCTCTGATGACTTCAAACACAGGCGGGATAAACACAATCTCCGAGGTCTTTGATGGCGATTCTCCCCAGCGGCCGGGTGGCTGCATAGCTCAGGCCTGGTCGGTGGCAGAGGTGCTGCGAGCCTGGGAGGCGTGCCAGTAGATGCGGCCGAATGCTTCGTCAAAAGGCCAAAGATAAAGGTAACATATGAGGCCTGTCTGAGTCAAGTCGCTCGTTGTGGTGGGGATTTTTTAATAATCACAAGCGTGGGAGTAACTCCGAAACTACAAAGAGCCAATTAAGCCAGCCTCCATTTAGGATTGATCGCATCAAGGTATTGAAATTCGGTAAAGCTATAGGGTGCTGAATAATACTTGGCATCCTTCATAATCCCATAATAGCTATCAATAGCGAGCCAGGCATCGGGATGGTCTTTGTCCTCCACGGCAACCCAGATATGGCCCTGGGAGGCAAACCCGCTGGGATCATACAAGAATATCACATTATATCCAAACCCCTTGTAAGTGTTATCCAGCTTTTGAGAACCGTCATAGCACATTCCTAGGGGCGTTACGGGAAACATGACGTATCTGCTGATAGTCTTGACAAATTCAGCGTCGTCAGTTATTGCGTAAGTGGCATTGATCCTGATGGCATCGCCTGGTATCACCTGGACCGGTCCGGCCTTGGCGGCGGGGGGTGTCATCCACAGATCTGCAAGTCTTGGCGAGGCACCGTTGGGCGTGAGATAGACCTCTTTGCCGGCTTTTAGATTGACGACAATATAGGATTGATTCGATGACGGTTCAGCATTATAACCATGCGTTGCCAAAAAAAATGCTAAATCCTTTGTGGTGATGCCTATATCCTCATAGCTGGATAAGAGCAACCACAGATCATTTTCCTCAGAGGCTTGGCAGGCTGGGGGACACAGAATCAGGAGCATTGATACCAAAATGATGGTTCCTCTCAACTCTACCTCGAATGGCACATATTCAGGCAGGACCTTTTTATCTTAAGTATTTATGTTAAGGATTATGTCTATAAAGATTAATTGGTTTTTCAATAAAAAAAGAGAAAAAAGAAGGTTCAAGAAGGATAGGAATCGTGGATTGAAGGTCTGATCATCTCCTGATCGTGGCTGCAAGTATTTAGCTATTTATTCTATAATATGAAATCAGGTACAAATCCACGGCTTGCCACTGCAATTTGATAGCCAAAGCTGAAGAGGTAAAATGCAAAAAAAGCAAAAAAAAACTTGCCGATCGGCTCCTTTAGACGTTGAACAAGCTCGTCAAGAAGGCGAGGGGCACTAAGAATAATATTATGAAACCTATAACCATCAAACCGATTGCCATCCCATTTCCACCTGACATGAAGATCCTCCTACTGCATATTCTTTATCTACTGCTTGGAAGAGGTAATATTAATTACTGTCGGAACCCCTCTTGAGCAGAATACATTTTCGTGAGCCTTTGTGCATTCATGATATACTTGAGTTTTGCTGGTAGTAGGCATTCTCTTCTCCTTTTAGCTGCCTTGAGCCAGAGTAAAGCCAATACATTTAACTATCAATGCCGGCAGTGTTTATATCGTGCGATCTATCCAAAAGAGCCAAAGTAAGGCACAAGGGGCGAAGCTGGAGAAGCGAAAGGCAATCGGTGCAAGATTTGTGCTCTTGCGACCGGCGGGCTACCCCTTAAAGAGCATATTTCAGGAGCATCCTGTTGTCTCCGACGCCAAGCTATTCGAGCGTTATGCCCAGGAGCAGTGGTACGGTGAGAGGCTGCTTCCCGGATGCTATCTTTTCGATAGCAGGCTTTATCCGGACTTCGCCTTCCAGGTGATCAAAGTCTACCCCAGATCATCGGTGATAGGCTCGCAGACCACCATCAAGGTAGAGCAGAAGGAAAAGCCCAAGGGTAAGGTAGTGTACGATGTTCGCTTTGATGATGTCATCGGCCAGGAGACGGCCAAGCGCAAGGTCAAGATAGTAGAAAAATTCCTGGCTGATCCCGAGAAGTTTGGGCGGTGGGCTCCGAAGAACATTCTATTTCACGGTGTTTCGGGCACAGGAAAGACCATGATCGCTAAAGCGCTCTCCGCCGAGACGGGTGTGCCTATGCTGGCAGTAAAGTCCACCAGCCTGATCGGAGAGTTCGTGGGCGAGGGGGCCCGGCAGATCCACAGCCTTTATGAGAAAGCTGCAGAGATGGCACCTTGCATCATATTCATCGATGAGCTGGATGCCATTGCTCTCGACCGAAGGTATCAGGATCTAAGAGGGGACGTCTCAGAGATCGTGAACTCTCTGCTCACGGAGATGGATGGGATCTCCAATCGAAAAGGGGTTTGTACCATCGCGGCCACCAACCAGATCGAGGTTCTGGATGCATCGGTGCGTTCCCGCTTCGAGGAGGAAATCGAATTCAAGCTACCAAGCCTTGATGAACGCCTGATTCTACTGGAGAAGAATGCCGCCACTTTGCCCCTGGAAATGGACAACGTGGATCTGAAAGTGATTGCCCACCAGACGGAGGGCTTTTCAGGACGGGATCTAGTGGAGAAGGTGCTGAAAGCAGCGCTGCACCATGCTATTATGGATGAGTGCAACATCACACAAAAGCATCTGGAAGAGACCATTCCCAAGGCCAGAAAGGAGTACCGTCAGCCTCCCAAGGAGATGTTCTCTTAGAGACGCTGTCCGAGATCTCTCTCGATAAAACGAGAAAATTGCAGGGATGTGCATGAAAGGGCTCTGATGTCTCAAAGGAAGCCCTTTTGTATCTTTAAGGCAATTACTAAAAGGACCCACCATGTGGCAGGAGATTTTAAACAAGTTCAGGAGGTTCCCGGCTCAGGAGAAGGTCATCCGTCTCATCCTGCAGAGGGGCTTCCAGATCAACGAACAATCTCGCGTTGTATCGGGCCATATCGAGATTCCTCATGCCCAGATCGCCAAGGAGCTGGACGTGGACCGCCGGGTGGTTGACACCACTGCCCTGGCCATTCGCGAGGATGAGGATTTATGGAAAGTCTTCAAGAATGTGCGCTCCATGACATTCTTAGGAGATGTGGCGCCCATTTTGGGCCTGGGTGTGATAGAAATTACGCCAGTCAATGCCGCTAAGACCGGCCTTCTGGGAGACGTGGCCAGCGCGGTGGCCAAAAACGGTCTTTCCATCCGCCAGGCAGTATCCGACGACCCCTATTTTGTGGAGAGCCCCAAGCTCACCCTCATCACGGAGGGCAAAATTCCCGGAGACCTGGTGCGCCTGCTCATGGAGATTGAGGGCGTGAAGAGGGTAACGGTGTATTAGCCGTCCCGGTTAGCGAGCCAGCTGTCTCTGGGGGCAGGTGCAGGCAAATCCTGCCCGGTTTTAGTCGATTCTGGTTAAATTTATTAATGAGATTTATTTGCATAGCTTGGTCTCGATCTTAAGAGCCCAAGAAGCTCGCAGGCCTTGCACAGCTCCTTGACGCAGGGCTCGCCGCACTCTCGGCATGCGGCAAGCTCCATCTGTGCATAGCTGCCCTGCGTCCCCTTCGCTATCTTCTCAAATCCCAGCACAGTGGATTGCTTGGTTCCCGGGAACTGGCTCTCCAGGTGATTCATCATGTCTCTCACATCCGCTCGCAAGGATAGATTGGCATAGGGGCACTCTCGTGATTCCGAGAAGATCTCGTTTACCATACAGTAGAGGGCGATCTCCTTTTCCGGCACCTCTCGAAGGGGCTTGATGCGGGGCACCAGCCCTCTTTGGGCGCGCCATGGCCGAAAGCGCATCAGCCTCTCGAAATCGCCCTTCAGATAGTTCATCATAATGGACTGCGCCTCATCGTCCAGGTTGTGCCCGGTGGCGACTTTATCTGCTTCCAGACGCTTAGCAGCTCGGTTGAGGGCGTTTTTGCGAAAGACTCCGCAAAAGGTACAGGGTGCGACCTTTTTCCCCTGCACCATCTCATCGAGGTTGTAGCCGTACTCCTCCCGGAAGGAGACGATATGCTGCTCGACAGCCAGCTGCCCCGCAATCGCTCTCGCCGCCGTTATGGTGTCGTCCCTGTAGCCGGCGATGCCTTCATCCACGGTGACGGCCACCAGCTCTACATCTCTTTTCGCTAGGATCCGATGCAGGCAAAAGAGCAGAGCGGTGCTGTCCTTGCCCCCGCTCATGGCCACAGCGATGCGCTCGCCGTCCTTGACCATGTCGTTTCTTTGCACAGTCTCCGCCACTCTTCTCTCAAAATCCTGGATAAAGTGATCCTGACAGAGGTGCAGCCCGGTGTAGCGTTGGGTGAAAATAGCTCGCTCACCGCACTTGCTGCATATCATTCCAGCTCCAAAATCGGCAAGAAATCGTTGCCACTATGCCAAATGCTGACCGCCGAAAAGAGCGATTCCCGCCTCTGCCCTTCAATCAATCTCAAATCTCTCCCGGTTGGTATAGACGGAAAGCCTCTTTCCCCGCAGAAAACCGACGATGCATAGACCCGTCCTCTCGGCAATGGAGATGGCCAGACTGGTGGTGGCTCCGCGCGAGATGATGATGGGAATGCCGGCCACAGAGCACTTCAAGGCCATATCCGAGGAGACGCGGCCTGTGCAGGCCACAAAGGTCCGGCAAAAGCTCGCGTCCTGCTTCTCGAAGAGCGCGTAGCCGATGGCCTTATCCAGGGCATTGTGCCGGCCGATGTCCTCGATGATGCAGATCGGCCCCCTTTCCCCGAAGAGGCCCACAGAATGCACTCCTCCCGTGGCTATGTGTACCTCTGACTGGGAGATGGCCCCCATGGCCTCTTGCGCTTGCTGTCTTTCGATTCTCAGATCCGATTTTATCTCAGGAAGCTTGGACTCATCCAGAAAAGAGGCAATCCCACCGCAACCGCTAACAATCGGCCGTCGGGGGACGATAGCTCGCATGGGGTGAGAGACTATGGCCCGAGCCACGTTGCCCTCAATCTCCAAAGATTCGATCTCTTGCGGACTGGATACAATCCTCTCAGCAAAGAGGTGACCGGTGACAAACTCCTTTCTCATCTGAGGGCTGGTCATGGCTGTTACAAAATGCCGGCCATTGATGAAGATCGACAGTGGCGTCTCCTCTACCACCTGACAGGTCGCCTCCTCTGCATTAGTGCCATCAAGCCTCAGGCATTTGCATTCTTTGATCACCCCTTGATCACCCCTTGATCATTCCGTTGCCACCATTTAGCCCCATCTGGCTAGGTCATTTTGGCAATCTGCTCTACAGTCGTCAGGAGCTTTTCAATCTCATCCTCGCTGTTATAAAGATAAAGCGAGGCGCGCACAGTGCCGTATTTCAGTCCTAGATGCTTCATGAGGGGAATGCAGCAGTGATGACCGGAGCGAACAGCGATGCTCGAGGCCCGATCGAGCATGAGCGCCACCTCATGAGGCAGCAGGCCCTCTACAGCAAAAGAGACCACGCCGCCCCGCTTTCTCTCGCCTTCTTCCAGGCCCGGGCCGTAGACATCTACCCCCTTTATCTCTTGCAGCCCCTCCAGCAATTTTCCCGTAAGCTTTCTCTCGTGATTGTGAATCTCCTCCATGCCCAATTGGTTCAGAAAATCTACGGCAGCGCCAAGTCCAATGCCTGCCGAGATGTCGGGAGTGCCTGCTTCATAGCCCTCATAGCCTTTCTTGATCTCGTATCCACCTTCGTGCAAGTCGCCGACATCTTGCACCATGCCTCCCCCGACCAGGAGTGGCTCGACCTCTCCTTCCTTCTTGATCCAAAGAACACCAGTTCCCATGGGCGCAAGCATTTTGTGCCCGGAAAAGCAGAGAAAATCACAGTCAATGTCCTTCACGTCCACCGGCATATGGGGCACGGACTGGGCCCCGTCCACCAGCAGGGCCGCTCCCCGCTCCCTGCAGATTTTGCTGATCTCTTTTACGGGAAGAACCGTTCCCAGGGCATTGGAGAGCTGGCTTGCTGCCACCAGCCGGGTGCCTTTGGTTATGGCTTTTTCATAATCCGCCAGATCAAGCATTCCCGTTTTATCTGGCTTTATGACCTGCAGCTCTACGCCTTTCTCTCTTAACCTCATCCAGGGCAAGAGGTTAGAGTGGTGCTCGGCAAGGGTGGTGACGATGCGATCCCCCTTCTTCCACAACATGCCTCGGGCAACGATGTTAATGGACTCCGTTGTGTTCCTGGTAAAAACCGTCATGCCTTTTGACTCGCCCCCGCCTACGAAGTCGGCGACCTTGCGGTGAGCGTCCCGGTAGCGCTGGTCGGCAAGCTGCGCCATCTGGTAAACGCCGCGACCCACATTGGCCTTGTAGCTGCGGTAGTAATCCAGCACCGCCTCCAAAACAGGCTCAGGAGTCAGGCTGGTGGAGGCGCTGTCCAGATATATGACATCCTTCAGGATGGGAAAGTCCTCTCTTATCTCTTGGACGTCCATAAAACCTCGTTCATGCTTCCGCTGCGAAAGCCTTCCAGATCCAGGGTGACATAGTTGAATCCGATTGCTTTTAGCTTCTTTGCTATCTCATCGCTGCCCTCAATTGCCCTGGCCATATCCTGCTTTAATAGCTCAATTCGGGCCACATGGCCATGGGCCCGTACCCGAAGCTGCCCAAAACCTCGGCTTTTCAGGTACTCCTCAGCTTCTTCCACCATTCGCAGGATCTCCTTTGTGATCGGCTCCCCATAGGCAATTCGGGATGCCAGGCAGGCAGAGGAGGGCTTGTCCCAGACGGGCAGGCCCAGGCTATGCGCCAGGGAGCGAATATCCTCTTTGGTTATTGCCACATCCACAAAAGGATGCCAAATTCCTTCTTCATCGCAGGCGGCGATTCCAGGCCGATAGTCCCTGTAATCAGAGAAGTTGACTCCATCGGCGATGCAGCTTATGCCCTGCGCAGCGGCGATGTTCTTTAGGACCGTAGCAGACTTTTTCTTGCAGATATAGCATCGTGTGGCCGGATTTTGCACGAACTGTTCCTCTCCCAGGATGGAGAATTCTGCGACCAGATAATTCAGCCCCAGGGATTCGGCGAGGGATCTAGCGTGCACAAGCTCGCTTCTTGGCATGGTTTCGCTGTCTAGGATAACGGCCAGGGCCAGGTCGCCCAGAACGTCATGCGCCACACTGGCCAAAAGGCTGCTGTCGACGCCTCCTGAGTAGGCCACAAGAAGCGTCCCCTTCCTCTCAATCCTCTTTTTCAGGTCTTCCAGCTTATCGGCCCGGTTCATTCAAGGTACCTGCTAAAAAGGGTGGACTTTAAGCTGTTAGTCCATCGAAATTAAAGTCCTTTGCATTTGGTGGCGATGCAAGCCGTCTCATCGTCCTGCAGCATGCGACAGATCTCGCAGATCTTCTTCAAGAGTTCACTGCCCTTTACTCGTTCCTCGATCAGGTCGTCGGCGAGCATTCCTATGGCCTGCCGAATGTCCTCCCGAAACTCGATGTTATAGCCTCTCTTCTTGGATACGTACTGAGATACAGCCGGCGGAGTGATGCCCAGCATCCTGGAAACCTCCTTTTGGGAAATTCCTCTCTTGACCAGCTCTTCTGCGATGGCCGCCCTGATGCTGGGCAGCACATTCCATACGATCTCCTCACATGGTGACTTCATTTGCATTGGACCCTCAAATCTGCGATCATTTTGCACTTATCACAATCGTTAATCAAAGCCTATATGCATACGATAATGCCTGTATCATATGAATTTAATCCTTGAGATGCGAGCATGGCTTCAAGCGTCGCATTATAATCATGAAGAATCAATAGGTACCTTGATGTCCATCAACAAAAACAATCTCATATTCAGGTAAAGGACGACGTCCACCCCCGTGAGGCCGCTTGTGGCATCTGCTATGCCGTAAGCCCAGGAGATCTTACCAGGCGAAAGGCTTGCATCTTGGCCTACGAAGAGCTGGGCGGCATCCAGGCGCGCATCTTGATAGACAAAGGCGAGGTCATGGGAGAGGGCTTTGGTGTGGGCTGGTCACCCGCGGTGTTCGCTGCCGAGATAGATTCCGGGCTGATCCAGGAGGACGTGGCCGAAGCCCTTCGCACAGAAGGTATCAATAGCGAAGACGACATTAGGCTTATAGCCAAGCTAGGTCGATGGGCGTGTTCTCACCGCCACAGCGCTGGCTCTTGTCGCCGTCAAAAAACGGGCGGGTGCACGCTCATCAGGATGGTAAACTCCCTGGCTAAAGGAGACGAGCTTCTTGCCAAGAACGAAGATTATCATAACTGTACAACCTA
Source organism: Methanothrix sp. (assembly GCA_035527135.1). Classification (GTDB taxonomy): domain Archaea; phylum Halobacteriota; class Methanosarcinia; order Methanotrichales; family Methanotrichaceae; genus Methanothrix. The sequence goes on from DATLBD010000149.1 coordinate 24,553, forward strand.
AGCAGATGGAAAACAGCCTTCTATGGTGGCTGTACAGTTGATGGTCAAATATCATCCGCCGGAAAGATGCTTTCCGGAAAGAATGAGAGAATGATGTTTAGGTGATGACGATGAAAAAACTCAACCAAAAGGATGTGGCGATCCTAAAGAAGCTAGTTGGGCCGGCCAGGGAGCCGGACGCCTCTGGCAGCCTTCTCTATTCGATCTCCAGCTACTACATAACCGACAGGGACGACTTCCTGTCCAGGCTGGACAAGCTGCCCGATGAAGACCTGAAGTATCTAGCAGAGCGAGCCATGGACGGTTCGGAATGCCTGCTGTGCATCGCGCCGCAGTGTGCAAAGACCTTCCTCGATGCCGTGGACAGAAGGCTTTCGCCAGGGATTTCGGGGCGGTTGCGGGAGATCTTTGAAAGCACCACTGGCTACAAAGAATAATCCTGCCGCCTCATAGCTCAGGCAGGCCTCTCGAACGCTGAGATCAGGCAGATTTCGCATTTGATCGGCATCGGTTCCTAAAGGCTGATGAGTGAGCTGATCAAAGAGGGCTCGAAGGTTCCTCGTCATTTCGTGTGGGTGTGACCGGAGGTGCAAATCCTCTGGGATGCCAACCCAGCCATCCGAACTCGAGTTGTTAGTTATCCTGCGTGCCTATTTATT
>DATLBD010000150.1:0-20273 GCA_035527135.1 Methanothrix sp.
TCTTTATCATCGAAGTTGATCTTATCTACATCAAGGCTGATAAGATCCTTTTGTATAATTTCTCCCACAATGAGTAACATATTAACAATTTCTATTTATAATTATCGTTCTTGCAAATTAGTACCTCTATTGAGCATGTTCCCGATAATGCTTCGAAGCGGCTGGATCTGCCCTCGTTTGGCGCTTATGGGAGCGATTTTATCCGGCCATTGTGTCCAGGGAGGCAGCATACCCAGCCGTTCGCAGATGAGATCCAGTGCCCCATCCACGTCCACTTTAGCTATGCGATCCATTTTGTTTGCGGCTAATGCCACATCCAGCCCCATATCGTCCAAAAACTCCCACAGCTCGATTTCAAAAGGCACCTCGCCCCGCCCTTCCCAGCGATCGGCGATGTCCAGGAAAGAGGCGGCGTCGATAACCTGTATGGCCAGAAGGATCTCATTTGCATGCTGCTCGAAGTACTGCACAATTAAGTCCTTGGTCTTCTCCTGCTCTGCTCGGGTAGCTCTGAGCATGAAGCCGTATCCTGGCATATCCACATAAAAGATGTCTCCCACTCTGGCCTTGAAGGGGAACTGGGTGATTCCGGGACGCTTTCCTACCCTGACCTTCGTTCCCGTAAGCTGCCAAAATAGAGTGGATTTTCCGACGTTAGACCTTCCGATGAGAACGATCTCCCTGGACATAATTATCATGAGGAAGGGCAAGATTGAAAAGGATGTCTATGCAAAAATCAGGGCATAAATGACAGAAATGACGGAAACGGCGGAATTGAAGAGAGATGCGAAAAAGGTGGCCCTGCAGCTCCTGCACGCCACGACCCTGCCGGATGGGCAGGTCTTCACAGAGCTGGATGCACCTCGCTACACCACTGTAGATTACTATCGCATGGCCTGCCACCTGCTTTTCCAGTGCCACAGGTGCGGAAACTGCTGCACGACGGGCGACCCGATCAGGCTGCGGCCTGAGGATGCATTGGCAATAGCCAGGCATCTCAAGATCCCCCTGAACAAGGTTATTAAGAAGTACACCATCCCGGATCCGGATAGGCCCGGCGTGCTGGACTTTAAGCATATCCTCCCCTGCAAGTTTTATGATGCAAATATGAAAGGCTGCAAAATTTATAACGCCCGGCCCTGGTCCTGCCGCATCTTTCCTTTTCTGGGAATTTATGGATCTGAGGACAAAGTCAAAATTAACGAATCCTGTCCCGGATCGGTGGAAACGATGAAGATCCTGACAGAAGCGCTGGAGGAAGCCCGATCGGACCCGAAAATTACAGATGCTGTCGATCCTGCAGAGGTGAGAAGAGCAAAAGAGTTTTTGAGGGCGGCCTTGAATTCAGTTTAGAATTTAGAATTTAGAACTATATAGAATTAGAAAATTTATAATAATAATAATATCTCGCCAGCATGATACGCCTCTGCTTTTCTGCATCTCGTAGCCATTTCTCTCGTACGGCTTTTCCTGGAACTGAATTGAACGAGCTTATTATCGTACTATTGCGATAAGTATATATTTGAATACGGTTTAACCTGGTTTTCATCATGACACCAAAATCTGTCTCGGACTTGCGAGTCAAGATCTTCAGCGCATTATCCGATCCCACCCGGCTTGAGCTGCTGGATTATTTATCAGGAGGCGAGCGCTGCGTCTGCGAGATTCTCCCCGCTTTTCAGAGATCCCAATCCACCATCTCCAAACATCTGAACATCCTCTATGAAGCTAATATTCTGGACCGCAAAGTAGACGGCAAAAGGACAGTCTACCGCATAAAAGACCCTCAAGTATTCGACTTGATTCGCATGGTAGATTCTCTGGCCCTAATGCAGATTTCACAGCTTGCTGAGGCGGGAAGAATTTTGGAGAAATCATTGAACAACAGGAGCTGATTTTATGGTTACTTACACAGTCATGGCAGCCCTGCAAGCGGGGCTCTCAACATTGCTTGAGTATCTATCGGCACACGTCTTGACCTGTCTGGTGCCCGCATTCTTCATTGCCGGGGCCATCGCCGCACTCCTGCACAAGGAAACGGTGCTCAAATACTTCGGGGCTGACGCCCCCAAGTGGCTGTGCTACAGCGTGGCCTCCACTTCGGGCACAATTCTGGCGGTGTGCAGCTGCACCATCCTGCCCATGTTCGCGGGAATCGAAAAGAGGGGGGCTGGAATCGGCCCGGCCACTGCCTTTCTCTTCTCGGGTCCTGCCATCAACCTCATGGCTATCATCCTCACGGCGCGAGTTTTGGGTTTGGACCTTGGTATAGCCAGGGCAGTGGCGGCAGTCACCATGGCTGTAGTCATCGGCCTAATTATGGCTGCCATATTTCAGCGCTCCGAAGAAAAGTGCAAAATAAACCCTGCACCTAAACCCCTGACTGCGGATCAGTTTGAGCCGGAGCCTGCTTTAGAGAGCCGTCCCAAATACATTACAGGCATATTCATGGCCGTACTGGTGGCCATACTGCTGACCGCTACCTCAGGCGCCATAGAGCTTTTGCCTAAAGCGATAATTGTAGGAGCCCTCATAGTCATAGCGGCCTTCCTGATGAAGACTTATTACCTGCCAGAGGAGAAAGAGGCGTTCCTCTCCGAGACCTGGTGGCTTACTAAGAAGATCTTTCCCCTGCTGGTGGTCGGAACATTTATAACCGGCATAATCGGCTACTTTTTACCTGTGGAGTGGGTCCGAACAGTCTTCGGCACGAGCAGCTTTTTGGCCTGCTTCTTAGCCTCGATTATCGGATCTCTGCTTTACATGCCCACATTGCTGGAGGTTCCCATCGTAGGCACACTATTCGGCTACAGTACCGGTGTTACTGCAGCGGGCCCGGCGTTATCGCTCCTCCTGGCCGGTCCTACTTTGAGCCTACCGAGCATAATAGTAATCACCAGGATCATGGGCCTGAAGAAGAGTGGCGTCTACATTGTACTCGTTGTTATGATATCGACGATAGTTGGCATGATCTATGGAGCAATTGTATAGATAGGGCGAACACATAGAAATGCATAGAGAGTGAAGATCTGGCAAGTACAATGCCATAAATGAAGCAATATTTAAAAAAACTGGGTGACGAGAAAATGGTTAAGATTGAAGTCTTAGGAACAGGCTGCGCCAAATGCAAGAGCCTGCTGAAGAATGTCGAGAAGGCCGTCGCGGAATCAGGCATTGCAGCGGAAGTAGTCAAGGTGGACAGCATCCAGGAGATCATGGACCGAGGTGTGATGATGACCCCCGCGCTATACATCGATGGAAAGTCCGTGATGATGGGCAGGACCGCGACCGTGGAAGAGATCAAGAGAATGCTCAAGAAATAAGGCGACAATTCATGGAAGAGAAAAAGGAATGTCCGTGCGGCTGCTCGGATGTGCGCGTTGTGACCTGCAGCGGAGCGTCAAATGTGGGACAGATCGCAAACCAGGCGGCAATAAAGCTGGCCAAAGAGAAGGTGGCCGGATTCTTCTGCCTGGCGGGAGTTGGGGCCCATATCAAAGGAATGGTTAAATCAGCAAAGGAAGCGGATCTGATGGTGTCCATTGACGGCTGCCCTGTGCAATGTGCCGCCAAGACTTTGCAGCATGCTGAGATCGAGCCCGCCATACAGATAATTGTAACGGAGCTTGGGATTGAGAAGTCTCATGATATTGCTCTTGACGAAAAGATCTGCTCCAAGATCGTAGAAAAAGTAAAAGAAGAGCTAGCGGCCTAAAATGCGGGTGGAATGAAATGAGTTTACTAAAGTCAAAACTGATGCTGATCTGCATAATCTGCGGGGCCTTTATGGCAATGGCAATCATGGTCCTATCACAGAGCGCATATGCCGGAGCAGAATGTGCTTCCCTGGGCGGGGCTTGTGACGATGGCGGCTGGGACCCCATGGCCAAGCTGGATGAGATAGGAAAACCTACCAACAGCCAGGTGCAGGCCCCTACCAAGTGGCCGGAGAAGTCGAGGACGATGAGATGGAACATGAATGCTTCCAGCTCAGAGGATGAAGAAAACAAGGATTCTGAGAGCCCTGAGGCTGTTGCTGTCCAGACTACTCAGAATGTCGGCAATGCCATTCCTGTAAAGGCGGCAGAAGAGCAGGCAAGCGTGGTGCGAAGCGATGGGGCTAAGGCGATTCTTGCTCCATTGGAAGATATCACAGATGCGGATATTCTGCTGGACGTGAGCGAGGACTCCAGCACGCATATTGCGGGTTCTGTGGTTATTCCTTACATGGAGTTTGATGTGCGAGCGGGAGTCTTGAAGCCCTTGCCTGAAATCACCAAGATCCTTGGGGACGCTGGAATCTCTCGTGAGGATCGCATCGTGATCTACGGTGAATGCCTGCCTTGCGGGGGAGGGCCATCTGTTGCTACTTACGTCTACTGGATGATGAAGGGGCTTGGTCATGAGAATGCAAAGGTTCTGGATGGGACGGCCGAAGATTGGGCTGCATCGGGACGGGCCACCACGACAGACGCCAAGATACTCTCCAAAAAGATCTATACTCCAGCAGAAACGGCAAATTACACTGCTACTTACGACTTCGTGAAGAGCGGACAGGCACAGATTGTTGACGCCAGGACCTTGCAGGAATATGGGTCCGGCAGCATACCGGGATCAATCAGTATACCCTATGCCAGCGTGCTGAATGGAAAAAAGATCAAGAGCAAAGACCAGCTGAATAAGATTTTCATGTTGCTGGACAAAGACCGACCTGTTGTAGTTTTCACCAACACGGGTATGAAGGCCTCTGTGGTCTGGTTCGCGCTGAAGCTATCCGGTTATGATGCCAGGCTTTACAATTACCAGGACTGGATGGCAAATCAAGTGCCGAAGGGTAATGCCGGCAATTAGAGATGGGGGCCGGAGAAAAAGAATGCTACTGCGACATAATATTAATTCAGATTCCTGCCGAGAAGAAGGCAAGGGATTGTCTGCCCTAGCGAAGACTATGATCATTTACGGGATCATTTCCATACTCTTGCATGGCCTTATCTTGAGCGCACCCGTACTGGCGGGCACGGAAAACGGCGAGTTTTGTCCCACCTGTCCTGATTGGACCGACCTGGATGGCTGGCTGGCCAATAAAGCAGTCTATGAGCAAGAGCAGCAGCAAAAATCTCAGATTCAGGACCAGGAAACGGTTCTTAAAATCCAGAATGCGGAGCCTGTATCAGTTCATCTGGCGGTCATCGATCCCGTTGGTAGCCCTTCGCAGGTGCGAACGGGCAGGTTTGCCGTGGCGCTTGCATCACCGACAGCGGTCTCTCCTGACGACGTTGTGCTCGACATCAGCCCCAGCGCATCCAGATACTTGCAAGGCGCTGTCAATGTCAACTACGAGAGCTTTTTTGGCAAAGGCGGTCAGCTCAAGTCCGTGTCGGAGATTGCCGGATTGCTGGGAGAGGCAGGAATATCAAGTAACGATTCGCTGGTGATCACAGGCGAGTGTCTTCCCTGCGGCGGCGGACCATCTCCTGCCATCTTCAGCTACTGGCTGCTCAAGTACCTGGGGCACGAAAAAGTAAGAGTCCTGGACGGCAATATCGATGACTGGACGGCAGCCGGGCAAAATGTCAGCAATAAGTCTGCCACAAGGCCGAAGGCTGACTACATTCCCCTTCTTATGCCTGAACTTCTCGCTACCTATGAATTCGTCGTGAATGGAGGGGCCCAGATCGTGGATGCGAGGCTTGCCAGGGACTTTGAGATAGGCTCTATTCCCGGAGCCGTCAACGTTCCTTACGAGAATGTGGTAGAGAATGAGCGGATAGCGCCAGAAGAGGATCTGCAAAAAGTCTTCGTTGGGCTGGAGAAGGATCGGCCCGTCGTAGTTTACACCAATGTGGGCGTCGAGGCCTCCTTAGTCTGGTTCGCGCTTACGCTCTCCGGCTACGATGCCAGGCTCTACACCTGGCGTGACTGGCTGCAAAACCAGCCCAAATTCAACTTCGAGCTGACCGACATAGAGGCCAAGCCCAATCCCGTGAGATCCGGGCAGGCTACAAGAATAACGGCATCTTTCCAGGAGACGCAGACAAAGGAGACAAAGGCTGCGGAGAATTCATCATCTAACTTATCATCGAATTCATCATCAAATGATGAGGTCAAGCTCACGGTGAAAGGATGTGCCACCTGCGGATTTGGATCTCCGCAGGGCTTTGCCAACTTAGACCGCAAAGATGGCTATGTTCAAATCGGCTCCTCTGGCAAAACCGCTCCTTCTTCGGATGTCGATGTTCAGAAAGCGGATAGCGCCCTGCGTTGCAGCGCCATCGTAAACGGTCCCGACGGTTCCGAGACAGCAAGGACGAGCCTGCTGCACACCTTCGCAGGCAAATATGTGGGGATCTGGAGTGCCAACGTAGCTCCAGGCATTTACAAAGTGAGCATAGTGGCCACTGCTTCTGGCAACGCAGAGACCTTTGCAGATGTCCTGGAGATTGAGGTAACCGGTTAGAGCCAGATGGCTTGTGCGTTATTTTTTAAAATTTTAAAATTTTTTAAAAAATTTGATATTATACTAATCATGCGACACCACAGGTTCACTGCATCTAGCCGGAGCTTGAAGCACCTGGCTTCATCGAATCGAGTGTAATCCGGATCAAGGGGATGCTTTTTATCTTCTCCAGGACAACTTCGTCTGGGGCTGCTACGGGATCAAATCCGTACATTGAGCTATTAAGGCCGCTGCCTTTCAGGATCTGCCTCATTGCCTGCAATTTCTCTGCAGTGTCACTTACCTCTTCCCCATGCCCGGAAAAGCGGCCGCTGGGCAGGAGAACCTCAACCTCTGGATTGGCCAGCAGGTTGTTGTACCACTGCCCTTTCATCTCTTTTCCCTGATAGCAGTAGATCTTCTCCCCGATCCTGGCATAGCTCACAGGAGTATAGCGAATCTTCCCGGTCTTTCTGCCTAAAATCCCCAGAACCATAATGTTTCCAGTGAGGGAATTGGATATGATCTGCCCCATACCTCTTTGAAATGCCGGGACAACAATATATCTATTGACCAACCGGAAAAGCGCTCTTAGAACTGATCTCTTGTCCATTCATCACTTCCTTCTGCCCCATGCAGTTCATTGTTTATGCCGATACTATTATTTCAGGTTAGCCTCTAAGGAAAGCAAATGCAAATTGCAGTTGTGGGCGGGGGAGTTTGCAGCCAAGAGGTGCGAGAGATGGCCCATCGGCTGGGCGGGCTCATAGCTATGCAGGGTCACGTTCTTATCTGCGGGGGCCTGGGCGGCGTGATGGAGGCAGCCTGCTGTGGCGCTCGAGAGGCGGGAGGCCTAACCGTAGGCATACTTCCCGGCGAGAGGCAGCAGGGCAATTCGTATGTCAACATAGCCATTGCCACAGGCATGGGCCACGCCAGGAATGTGATAATAGTAAAGAGTGCTGATGCTGTGATAGCTCTGCCTGGGGAGCTTGGCACCCTCTCCGAGATGGCCCTAGCCCTGAAAATGAACAAGCCTGTCGTCAGTCTGGATAGCTGGCAAATCTCTGGCGTCCTCAAGGCCAAAGATCCTGAAGAGGCACTGGAGCTGCTGGGCAGAATCGAATTTCTGCCCTAAGTAGCAAGATATGAAAGGATAGCTATATTTGGAATGATAATCGATTAATGATCCATTGATCTAGAGGAGGCTTATTTAATTGATATGTTACAGGCATCGTGCAATAATGATAGTGGTCATCGTATTATTTTTAACAGGCTTGGGGTGGGCGATCAACGTCTCTCCCAAAGACGATGCCTATCACTACATGTCAAACAGCGTCGATGACCAGCTCTATAATGAGTGGTGGTACTTCGATGTAGCAGATAATGATACTCAGTTCCAGGTGGTCTACCTCCTCAGCGATCCGGAAAATATTTCCTCAGCCCGAAAGATTCAGGTGCAGGCTGTGGCCATGCAGGATGGCTCGCCTCATGCCATGGGCAAACATAAAAGCCGAGGCTATGGAGCAGACAGAAACTCTCCCATGTTTGACATTGATAGGAGCGGCTTTTCCACAGAGCAAGAACCGAACCTGCGAGTTCGGGGTGAGGTCGAGGACAGTGCTACCGACGAGCATATCCGCTGGGATCTGGTTTATCAGCCCACAGCCAGCCCCTGGTTTGCTATCCCAGTTCAGGCACATATCGGCCACATCAAGGGTGATTGGATAAAGTGGCTGGTTTACATGCCTTCTGCCCAGGTAACCGGCACCCTTACCATCGGCAACATGACAAAAAGCATGCAAGGCACAGGCTATCACGAGCATGCTTGGGGCCGCTTTGCCTTAAACGATCCTCAAATCACAAGAGCATCAGTCTCTGTTCCCCTGGACAGCTTCAGCCTGGCATTCGCTGAGATTTTAGGAGAGCAAAGAGTAGCATTTCTGGGAATAGAGAAAGATGGCGAGAGCATAGACTTCAGAGACATGCAAATCAAACTAAACTATTCAAATTATGCATTTGACAATAAAACAGGTTTCGTCTTTCCTGAAGCCTATCATTTAGAGGCAGATAACGGAGACTATAGCCTGGATCTGGTGATAGATGTGAAAAAGAACGCTGCTACAACTCTCGACTACCAGCCTCCTTTGCCCAGCGTACTCATCTTCCAGCAGGTCTCTGTTTTGCAGGGGACACTAAAATCAAAATCCGGCGAGCAATACACCTTCAGCAAGCAGGGCTTCTCCGGATTTACAACGCCAAGGCTTCATCCCATCTTTGGCAGGATCAACTCCAGCTCCACCAACTCAACATCATCCAATTCAACATCTGCCAATATCACAATCATTGCCCAAAATGCGAGGACCGGCCAACAGAAGCTTGCCAAGTTAGCTTCCGATGGTTATTACAGCCTGGATGCCGACTTTCTGGATTATCTGGCCAATCGCACAGCACCCTGGGTTGCACAGGGAGATCAGGTGAAGCTGGAGATGAGGGGGCCGGGAGACGCAAACCGCACTATTTCTGCCATTCTGTCCATTAACCTATCGGAAAATTGGCAGGAGATAAACCTTTAAGTCCTTGCCTCGTTTCCCTGCAAGAATTTTTTGCTCTTCGAAAGAGACTTCCTGAGCTATGCGGACAGTCCTATTCTTCATCGATGTCCTCAGTCAGAGGGCAAGGCTCATTATGACCATTATAACTGCCGGGATCAAGAAATTGCGGCAACCTATGAATTGCTGAATTGGACCCGCGCCCCTTCGGAATCGCTCCTGAGGAGTTGTATGTCAACCGGCCAGGAGGATGGAAACGATCCCGTTCTTCCTGATCTGGCCAGAAGGATTGGATGCGCAAAGCAGGGTCCAGCAGCAATTTCGTTAAATCGACGTGATCGATCCATCAGCACTACATTCACAACTGCGTTCACGAGACCTTTGCGTTTGTACTTTGCTTTCGGCATATCATATTTGATCGATGCCTATAAAACCGTCCAGCAATATAGAATGCTCTGCGGAGGCTCACCATTGAAAAAATTGGACTTTCCTAAACCATTTGAGCACAATCATCCTCCTGTACGCGAGCTAAACGATATAGATACCGGTCCAACTACCTGGGGGGAGAATTTTGCAGATTGGGTATACAAAAACATAGGCTCATGGCGGTTCATACTGATACAATCGATACTGGTGGTCATTTGGGTGATCCTCAATGCTACTGCATACATTCGCGCCTGGGACCCCTATCCCTTCATCTTCATGAATCTGATCTTCTCTTTGCAGTCTGCCTACGCGGCATCTCTGATTTTAATGAGTCAAAACCGCCAGGATAAGCTCAAGGCTCATAATGATTACCTCCTGAACTTCTGGGCAGAAGAGGAGAGCCGGGCCGTTCTGGAACACCTGGCCGCCCAAGATAGGGCCCTAGAGAAGATCTACCAGGAACTTCTGGAAATAAGGGGAAAGACGGCAAAGTCTGCCACCAAGTAGCGGCCAATGAGAATCTGAATGAAGGCTCTTGCATCTGAATGCAGAGAATGATGGAAAAGTTGCTATAGCTGCATCAGATCACCGAGCAAAATTGAGAAAAAAAATCAGGCGGCAGCGAGACTTGGCTCAGCAGCGATCCGATCGCAGAAGGCTTTGACCTGTGCCTCGTCCATGCTGCTTTTGGGAACAACCATGACTTGATAGCCATCACCCTCCAGCCTGTTAATCAGATCCCTAAACTGGCTCATGGCCACTTTGACCTGCTTGGTCAGGTCCGGCATCTTTAAAATGACTATCTTGGCGGAAGGGATTACCGCATCCACAACATAACCCCACCGGGTGGGACGATGCATCAGCACTGCTACCCCCCTTCTTCCCAGCTCAGAGGTTATGACTTTAAACTTATCTAATTCATGCGTCTCAGATCGCTTCATTTCGACTCCACCCCATGATTCTATTTTCGATTTTAATTTATTCTAATATTATTATCGTTTCTGGCTTGGTCTCGCATTAAATATTTCATCCATCCGAGGGAAAAATTGCGAGGGCGTAAAGCATTTTGCTCTCAGTCTACGGTCCCGTTATCTACGAAACCTGCCCTCTTATGAAGAATCATTAAGAAAGACTAAAGGATTAGTATCTCCGGGGCGCCCGAGCAGGTCTATGCTTTTGATAGCACTCGCTGCAATATACCGGCCTAGACCCATCCGGCTTGAAGGGCACCTGTGTCTGCTTGCCACATTCTGAGCAAGTAACATCTGTCATTTCTCTAGGACCGCGATTAAAACCGCCTTTGCTTCCGCTGTTTTCATATTTTCGCTCAAACATTTTAATTCACTTACCCTTTGAATCGATTCAAAGAATCGAAACCGCTCCCGAAAACATCTCAACAAATCATTTGAATCGACGAATCCAGCATCATAAAAAGAACCGCCGAGTTTATATACCTACCGGTCAAGCGAAATGATATCTTCTATCCTTGCACAAGATATGCTAGTGGGATGGACTTGAAAGCAGCTTTTGTGAGTTCATACCTATGCAGCTGCATTTAAAGGCTGCAGATAGCTGTTGCCAATGGTTTTTCCCTTTCCTTACCTTCTCCGGGTAATTATGGAGAGTGTATCGCAGTCTTTGATCTCATGGTCCAGACCGACCGATTGGCCCGGGAACTTGGCGCTCTTACCCCAGACCAGAGCATAGCGGAAGAGATTGACGAAGTCACGATGAAGATGCTCGCATACCGACCTTACACTACTTCCGTCGAGAAGCACCAGCGGCTCTTCCAGGTCTGCTTTGCCCCCTTTCGGCTTTAGGTAGACACGAATGAAGCCCAGTCGCTCATAAATGATATCCTTTAGCTCCTCCAGGCCCTGGGTAGTGGCACAGGAGATGGGAAGGTAGTCTCTGCCCAAATCCTCTTCAATCTTATTCTCGAGGTTTCCATATTTCAAATCGAACTTATTTATGGCCACCACAGAGGGAATGTAAACCCTGTTTCCGGCTAAAAAGTCCACCAGGCTATCGGTATCTATATCCTCGCGGATGGTAACATTAGCATTAACAATGCCGTAGGCACGGATGATATCGGCGATCTCAAACTCCGTCATGCGGGTGAGCTGCACAGTGCTGCGTATGATTATACCGCCCTTCTTGTCCAGTGTGATGTGGATATTAGGGGGCTGCTTGTCCAACCGGATTCCTGCATCGTAAAGCTCTCGCTCCAGAATATTCAGCTTGTAGTTAAAGACGTCACCCAACAGTAATACTAAATCTGCAGCTCGAGCCGCCGTTATGACCTCTCTGCCCCGGCCCTTGCCCCTAGCAGCTCCCTTGATGATGCCGGGCATATCCAGAATCTGGATCTCGGCGCCTTTGTGTTTCATGACCCCCGGAATGACCTCCAGGGTAGTGAATTGGTATGCGGCAACCTCCGATTTGGAGCCTGTCATATAGTTAAGCAGGCTTGACTTTCCTACGGAGGGGAAGCCCACCAGAGCCACAGTTGCATCTCCAGACTTCTTGATGTAGTATCTTCTCCCCCCGCCACCGCCCTTGATCTTCTGAAGCTCTTGCTGCGCTTTTAGCTTCGCGATCTTGGCCTTGATCTTGCCCAGATGGTGCTCAGTGGCCTTGTTCTTCTGAGTGTTAAAGATCTCCTCTTCCAGCGCCTTGATCTGTTCCTCGATGGTTGCCATTTATTGTCCTCTTAATTAGCAGGCCGGCCAAGAACGGCGCGCCCTGCCATCAGCTTATAGTTTTCTAAGGTTCGTAGCTGCAATGAGGCTTCCCCTTTATAAGGTATGGGTTTGCACCTTTGTATCAGGGAGTGGTTTTGCAAGATCTTGCGGATATCTTCCGGAGAGGTTCTCTCATCTAGATAGTCTTTTTTTAAAAATTAAAAAAATTTCGATGCAAGGCTGTGCCTTGTCTCGCAGATCTCCGCAGCCTGGCAAGTCTGACAGTTTGCGTTTTCCGGCCGGTCGGGAAGCTGGCCCTCTTTTATCTGCCTGATTCTGTCCCGAATGCGCAGCACTCGCGCTTTATCTACGCTGTGAATCTGGACGGTTCGCACCAGGCCATAGCGAGGATACTCAACCAGTCCTTGATTTATATGCGCCTTATATTTGTCACCCAAGAGCAGAGCATAGCCCGCCAACATGAATCTGTCCCTTTTCCAGATGCCGTCCTCTGGGGCTCTGCCCGTGCGGATGAGAGAAGGTGTGCCGCCCGGTGCCAGGCGATCCAGCCTGCCGGAAAGGCCCAACTTATCAGAATGCATATCAACTTCTGCCTGATAGGGAAGCAGAAGGTCCAGATGCCCGGCCAGGCCCTGGGCAATACTTGCAATTTCTCCCTCCAGCTCCCGGCAGGCCTGCCTGATCTCCTCCGGCTCGATTTCATAAATCAATGGCAACTCCTCCTCCTGCCTGACCATGATCTCTTTAAGATGGGCTTCCAGATCGCTTTTTTTGCAAAACGAAAGCATCAGGCTGCGTAAAAGGATCTGCCTGGCATCGATTTTTTTGGGCATATCGCTCAAGTTTTGAAAGTAAACCAGACGGGGGCAGCGCAGATAAAGTCCAATTTCAGAGATCCTGACGAGAGGTGGCATCAATAGCTCTATACAATCTTTTCTTTTAAAAATTTTTTCTTTTCTTCGAAATTGCAGTTAAATGCGTTGATGTCGCTGTCCGCCCCATCAGCAGAAATTCCTCTGGCAATAAACTGATTCGTTTTTTAATGCTTCTTTTTCATTTCCGGCAGAGAATGCTTGAACAGATTGGGACGGCGATGAATTGAGCGATGATGAAATCGGCAAAAATTAATTCAGCAATTGCGCTTCATTTTTTATCGCTCAACGGTTCCGTTCGAATCTTGACCAGCCAGGCGTCTTCCCTTCCGAATCCTAGTGAGCTGGTTATGCCTGCCAGCGTATAGGTTCCATCTCTGCTCTGAACTGCAAAGGTGCCGATATCGTCTGCGCTGCCTCCCAGGATCATCGACCACTCCTCACGGCCTGTGGAATCGGTTTTAATGACGAGCGCATCTCTCCCTGTTATTTTATTATCTATTCTTCCTGCAATGACAAAGCCGCCATCATCTGTCGATTGCAGGGAAGATGCCGAGCTTCCTGTATATGCTCTCTCCCACAGCTTTTGACCATCAGGGTCCACTTTAATGATAATTATCCTTCTTTTATCTGAACCCGATTCTGTCCTGCCCACCAGAGCATAGCCGTCTGCAAGCTCTACAACCTGAAAGCCGGCATCATCCTGTTTGCCGCCAAAGGTTGCATTCCAAAGCTCTTCTCCCCTTGAATCGGTTTTTAGAAGCCATACGTCGTCTCCACCTTTGCCAAAGGTCCCCGTCCGTCCTGCCACAATATATCCGCCGTCTCGGCTCGGCAGGACAGACATGCCCACATCATCCTCCCGCCCGCCAAAGGTTTTATCCCAGATCCGGCTTCCCTGTCCGTCGGTCTTGATCAGCCAGAGATCCTTTCTGCCGCTTCCCATAGACTGAGTGTAGCCAGCTACTATGTAGCCTCCGTCCTCGGTCTCATGCACAGACCAACCGCCGTCTCCGGAAGAGGATACAAATCCGCCAAAGGTTTTATCCCAGCTGAGGCTTCCATTGCCGTCCGTCTTGATAAGCCACAAAAGCTCCTCACCCATTGCGAAGGATTTCGTGCTTCCCGTGACGATGAACCCGCCGTCTCTCGTCTCTTGCACGAAGTATCCCACGTCCTCTCCCGATCCGCCAAATATTTTGCTCCAGATGCAATTTCCTAATGCATCGGTTCTGATCAGAAATAGGTCGCTTCCCTTCCCCTCGGATGCAGTATTCCCCACCAGGATATTGCCGCCATCCCCCGTCTCTTGCAAACACCATGCACCGTCTCCATAGCGGCCCCCAAAGGTTAAATTCCACTCTTCCTTAGGCTCGGCAGCCAGAGCCGAAAAGCAGCCCGATAGGACTAGAAAAATAAAAATTAGAGGAATCGAGGTCATGGAGACAAATGCGTTCGACCAGATCCGATTAGGAAAGATACTGCATTTCATTGCTCTGCCTCCGACTTAATCGATGCCCTGATCCTGAAATTTTACCGTCTTGTCCATCTCAAAGGTCCCGCTCAAGAACATGCTGGAATCTATGCCGCTTTTGCTCATCTCATGCCTGGAGGCGGTCATGCCGTAGAATCCTTTAAAGTTGCCCTTGGAGCTTGATCCGACATTTTGCGGAACGGCCGAGCTATTTGTATTTGCATTTAGTTCAGCAGGAGCTCTTGGCATAGCTTCATTTGATTCCAGTCTGTCATCATTGGCACCAGCGGCTTGGGCTGCTGAGGAATTAAGAAGGGAAGAATTGTTTAATGAGCTGTTGATGCTGGTATTGTTGCTAATTGTATCGTTGATGCTGATATTATCAAGAGTTTCATTGCTTGAATTTGGATTGTTGAGAGTTGAATTTGCTGTAGTTGAATTATTGAGAGCCAAATTGCCTGGTAAGCTATTTGATGAATTAGCATCATTCGGCTCAATTGTAAGCGGCTCACTCTTCTCTTCTGTTCTAGCCTTCTTCCAGAAATCAAGCCTGGACAAAGCCTCTGCCATCTTATCTTCTACCTTTTTGGTGTCTGTTCCAGGTGAAAAGAAAACGGATCTGTCCGGCCCGAGTATGCCCGTGGAATCGGATTCGCTGGATGATGCAGCCATCGACAAGAGAGCTGTCGCTGTCACAATCATAAATAAAACTACTATTACCCTCTTCATAATCCCCACCATCATTGCTGTATTTATTAATCAAGTCGATAATACAATTTCAACTTTTCCATATCCCTTTTTAGTTTCGCCCTATGGGTAGCATTTATCTCTTGCTAGTATCAACCTCCTATTGTGTACCTGGATTATTTCCCTTACGAGTCGCTTCGCCTCTACCAGGACAGGATGCTCGACGCGGTCTATGATGTGGTGAGCATTGGAGACCATGGTGTGCTGATGTTAGATGCACCCACCGGCACTGGAAAGACGAGCTGCATTTGCGCGGCGTTAGCTGCTGCTCCGGGAAAGATAGTAGTTGCTGTGCGAACAGTATCTCAGATCGATATCTACATCGACGAGATAAACAAGATCTGGTC
The DNA here is from genome assembly GCA_035527135.1 of Methanothrix sp. Lineage (GTDB taxonomy): Archaea > Halobacteriota > Methanosarcinia > Methanotrichales > Methanotrichaceae > Methanothrix. Next base: position 15,560 of record DATLBD010000150.1, read on the forward strand.
AAAGACTCGCCACAGGCCGGAAATAGCCTATATGGTAGGCAAGCAGAAGATCTGCCCGCTAGAAGACGAGTTTCGCGGGGAGAGCGTTTATGCTGGCTGCTCCAGGCTTCGGGAGTGGACAAAAAATTATGTTTCCTCAAGGATCAGCAAAAGCAACGGGAGCATCTACGACCCAGCCTCCGACAGTATGCCGGAGGAGGAGCCCGGCTACAGGACCTTCTGTCCCTATTACCTGAGAAGCAGAGAGGGCTTCGAGCTGAACGGGACTGTCCACTTCCGGCGTTCAAGTCGTGCTCTGGATGTAGTGGAGGGCTTGAAGAAAAGAGTCACACCTCCATCCGGTCTCCCTGATTCCTGCCAGGGGATCTGTCCTTACGAGATCATGAGCCTCTATGCCAAGAATAGCGATATTGTGATCATGAACTATTCCCACCTTTTCAGCCCGGACTTTCAAGATATCATCTTCCAGTGGCTGGAGATGGAATCAGAAAAGGTTACCCTGATCATCGATGAGGCACATAACCTGGGCGACGCCGTGCGGGCCATGAACTCGCGCCTTCTTACCATGCGCATGATAGATCTGGCGGAGACGGAGGTAGAGAAGTTTGAGGGCACTCTTGGCCAGGCCAGATTGGAAGAGACGCGAGAAAAGGCTTCCTGGAGACGGGAAGGAATCAGGGTCATACGCCTTCTTCTTCCCCGTCTGAAGAGGTTTTTGAAAAGCAAGCAGGATAGGATGCCGGAAGGAGAGGCTCTAATGGACGCAGATTTATTCCGCTCCTTCCTTTACAATGGGCTCGAGGATATTGACGAAGCGCTATCCAATTTCTCCGATATTGCCGTGGCTGTAGCCGACCTGAATCTAGCGGAAGGCGATCGCGAGAACCTGCAGGAAGATATTCAGCCAAGTTTGGCTCTGGTGCTGCTTTATCTCATGGATGTGGAGACGGCGGAAACGGATGCATCCTATCAGAGAAAGATTGCAGTAACGGGGTCCGGCAACAGGAAATTTGCGCGCCTGGAGGTGAGCAATATAGATCCTGCCACCAATATCCGGCGCATCACCGACAACGTCAATGCCACTATAATGCTCTCCGGCACCTTCTCGCCCCTGGAGGCCTATGAGCTGTACTGTCTGGGAGAGGAGAGCAGGGCACAAAAGCTGAGCCTGCCTAATCCATTTCCTAAAGAAAACCGCCTGATATTAGCGGCAAAAAAAGCAACCACTCAACTTGAGATCAGGGAAGATGCAGACAACAGGGGGGAGATATCCGGGCATATAAGATCGATAATAGAATACGTTCCCGGCAATGTGGCCATCTTCTTTACTTCTTACCCCATGATGAACAACTATAGGGATGTATGTCTCTCTTCCTGCCGCAAGGTGGGAAAGAAGCTATGCATCGAGCCTCGAAGTAGCGATGAGGTGCCCTCTCTTTTGCAGGAGTTCTTCCGCCTGGCCGGGCGCGGCGGCGGGGTCTTAACGGGAGTGTGCGGTGGAAAGCTGGCCGAGGGAATCGATTACAAGGGGAAGGCTCTAAACGGGGTGGCAGTGGTGGGCCTGCCCCTGGCTGCATACGATGAGATTCAAAAAGAGATCAACGGCTATTACGTAAGAAAATACGGCAAGGAGAAGGGAATGCTCATCGCCTATACTCTGCCGGCCATCAACCGGGGATTGCAGGCCGCCGGGCGAGTCATTCGCGCCGAGTCGGAAAGGGGCGTGCTATTATTCTGCGATCGCAGGTTTGCCGAAGAGGGGCTGGGCGGCATCAATGGGTTTTTGCCCGATTGGGTGAGAGGGGAATTGATACCGGTAGACGCAAAAGAGGGCAGAGAGATAATTTTAAAGAAGATCGCGGAGTGGAAGTTGGAGAAACCTCCTCAGAATAAGACAAGCCATGAGGAGCCGCAAATGCCCAGGAGAGCCAAGACCAGAAAACCGGGCAAAAGAGATCTCAGGGAACTGGCCAGATCGCTGGGACTGGGAGTTGCCTCTTCCAAGAGCCCTGCCGCAAAATCTGCAACAAAACCTGCTGCAAGAAGCTCCGGCGATAAAAGCTAGACTGCTTTCGCAAAAAGGCTAAGTGGAAGGCGAAAGGCAGAAAATACTTTCTGGCAGGCGGCTCTTGGCCAGGCTGCAGAGATGAAAGGAGAAAAGGAAGCCCTAATCGATCTGGTCTATTTCCAGCACGCGCAGCGGTATGGCTCCCAGGGCTTTTCCAATAGAGGACTTGGCTATGCGCCCGGCATGCTCCTCACTTTCTGCATTGAAGATCTTGATCTCGAAGAGCAAAGCCACTAAGGCGGTGCTGGCGACGAGAAAAACGCCGGCCAAAGGATCACCGCACTCCGGGCAGTCCCACTGGCCCATTTCTACCTCTACGAAGTCCATCTTTCTCTGGTTCAGTCGCTTGCCAGCTTCCGAGATGGCCACACCAATGGCGTCATCCTCTGTCTTGACATCTCTTACCAGCCAGGCACCTTCCAGAAGGACATTGAAATTCGGCATCGCCTCATGCCTTAGAAGACATATCATATAGCCCTTGTGATGATCGAATGAATTAAGTGCTTTAGAAATCCAGGCAGAAAATGTGAAAATAGTCTACAGCAGAAAATATGAGGCAAGATATCGGGCAAATCCTGTGGAAAATCCGGATCGGGTGCGACTGCCTGCAGAAGCGCTTGAAAAGGCCGGCTACGAGTTCATAGAGCCGGAGAAATGCAGCCTGGCGGACATAGGCCGGGTGCACGGAAAAGAGCATATTGAGCGCGTGAAAAACAGCGGCCTTTATGAGGCAGCCGCTCTATCCGCAGGCGGAGCCGTCTGCGCCGCAAAGCTGGCCCTACAGGGCGGGCCTGCCTTTGCGCTGGTGCGCCCTCCTGGGCACCACGCCGCAGCCAACCGGGCCTGGGGGATGTGCTACTTCAACAACATGGCCATTGCCATAAAAAAAATCAAGCCCAGGGCTAAGAGGGTGCTGATCATCGATATCGACCTGCACTTCGGAGACGGCACTGTGAGCATCTTTCGGGGTGACTCCAATGTCAAGATCGTCAATCCCTGGTCGGTAGATGAGAACTTCGAGTATCTGAATATGGATGAGAGCCGCTACTTAGGGCAGGTTGAAGAAGCCTTCTTGGACTTTGATTACGATATCGTGGGCGTCTCGGCAGGTTTTGACACTTACCTCGAGGACTGGGGCGGGCTCTTGAAGATTGAGGACTACCGGAAGATCGGCAAAGCCATCCGGGAAGGAGAGGAAAAGTACGGGGGACGGAGGTTCGCCGTGCTGGAAGGCGGATACCACCCTGATTTGAGGTACTGCATAAAGAGCTTTATTGAAGGGTTTGAGTGAGTTTGCCACTATCCCCAACCACCCGAAAAGTTCAGGCATGCGTCTTCGGTTAAGAGCTAAATCGATCTGCCAGTGTCAAAATCCTAGGCGCGGGAGGGTTAGTTTTTCATCTGCTCTAAGCCAGTTTTAAAGCACAGCATTTGCAGTCATCTACCTGATCTTGGCGAGGAGGCCATTGACCTTCTCCAGATCAAATCTCTCCGGGTCGAACTCTCCTCCGGCCCACTCCAGGAGCCATTCGTGATCTGGGTGATTGGGGTCGGAGATGGCCTTCAGGAATGTACGGTAGCCGCTTATTCCGCCACAGTCCTCAGGGGGTGCACATCGCTTTCCCTCCAGGCAGACGGGACGCTCCAGGCCTTCTTCAGGGTAAAGGATCTTCTCTACCAGGATAATATGATGCCAGCTATCGCCCAGATCGTATTCATAGTCAAATTTGGTCTTCTCATTTGAGACAACATCGGATAGCCTGGCTCGCCTCTCGTTCTTGGTCTCCATGGGCCAGGGGTCATCCGGGCTAGGATAGGCATAAATCACATCATCCACGGTGAAAAGATGCAGATGATAGTTCTCCCAGCCCATAACGGCCTGCAGGATTTTGTGCAGCTTGTAGAGCTTTACGTCGCCGCTGACCAAAATCCTGCGCCAAATGAGCGGCTTGATGCCGTCCAGAGTGATCTTGAGCTGGTAGACAGGCGGGTATTCGGGAATTTTTATGGCCATTTTGCATTCCTTCGTGCTTTTTTTTGGGGCAGGATTTGTATCATTCCTCACTATCTTTACGTTCTGCGAAAAATAGTTTATGATGAATGATTTGGACAGGCTCAACGAAACTCGCAATGAAACGATTGGTGGGAGGCTAAATTAAGCTGTTAGGTCCGGCACTGTAGCTTCTCTCCGATTCCAGAAACATAATCAGCGCTCCGTTTTTCTGCTGCCTGGCCTATTTCCGGAACTGCTCGTCAAGCTTCATCGTAAGCTTTTCTTTGCCATACATTACGAAATAGTTTTTGGACGAAACATCTTCTTTTCGTATGTCCGGGAAATGCCAAAAGATCTATTTCGCATGCGTCACTACCTAGCAGAGGAATGCCCGACCCCGCTCTTACCGTCCCTGCTCTCATCGCTCCAGAAGTCTCCCCCGAAGATGCCGCCATTCTCTCCCTCTTCGATCCCATCGTGCGGGACTGGTGGCTTTCCTCTTTCAGCTCAGCCGAAGGCCTCTTCACCCCGCCCCAGCGCCAGGCCGTGCCCCTCATCGGCCAGGGCAAGAACGTGCTCATCTGCTCGCCCACCGGCTCGGGCAAAACCCTCTCCGCCTTCATCTCCATCATCAACCATCTCTTTGTGCTTGC
>DATLBD010000151.1:0-5030 GCA_035527135.1 Methanothrix sp.
TCATAGATGGAGGAGCCGCATTGGTCGTCGATCTTTATGATGTTGGCATGCTTGATGCCAAAGCACCTCAGCACGATCGCCCTTAAATTCCTCTCCCTGACCTCAAAATTATATACGGCTCTAGTTCTGCTCTCTCGGGCCATCTCGTCGGAGGTCAGGCCAATTACAACTTCTCCCGCTCCGCCCAGCTCGAAGGCACGCTTGAGAAGGGTGATATGCCCATCATGAATGGGATCGAAGGTGCCTCCAACTGCAACTCTGGCCATACAGGCCCGCAAACGAGAGTGCTGTATAAGTACTTGGCGGCAAGTACTGGGCACCTTAGATTCTCCGCCCCCGGAAGCGCTCCAGGATCTTGGCCACAATGCGGCTCGATCTGCAAAGGGGGCCGGGCTCATGCTCCTCGATGCGCACAATTCTGGGATGCAGACCGCGGCGAAATAGATCCGCCTGCAAAGCCTCCTCATCAAAATGCTGATCATAGCCCAGTGTGATTATGTCCGGCCTCAGCTGCTCAATCGTCCGGAAGATGTCCTTTTCCTCACCCAGCACAGCTCTGTCCACGGCCTTCAGGGCTCCGACCATCCTCAGCCTCTGCTCCTCAGGTAGAATGGGCTTGGGCTTGTGGCGCACATTCACGTCCCTGGCAACAATTACCACCAGCTCGTCACCTAAAGCTTTAGAGCGCTCCAGGTAGAGGACGTGGCCTGGGTGGAGAAGGTCAAAGGTGCCCGTGGCGACTACAAGCGTCAAGACCTGTCCCCTCCACCTGAATAAGCAAGATCGTGAACCTCGAATTCATCATGGAATTTCATCATCAAATTCATCATCGAAATCGTCATCAAATCCGTCGTCTTTAAACTCCACATCTAAGACAGCCAGATCACGCCGCTTTCCTGCGCCATCAAAGCAGACCCAGCTATGTTCGTCGAAGGGAGGGCCGACAATGATGTGATAGTCTCCGGTGCGAGAGAAAAAGATGAGGTCCGGCTCGGAAGGCCGAAGCAGTCCGGAAGGATGGCTGTGCACTGAGCCTGCCACGGCCATGTTAGGCAGCATGTAGAGCCGAACCAGAGCGCTCATCCGGGAATTTTCCGTGCCGGGGAGGATGAGAACCTCGGTGATGATCTCCTCATCAACCTGAAGAAGCCCTGCGAACTCCATGGGCTGAGAGGAGCGGGACGCCTCTAAGATGAATCGCAGTGTATCCCTGGCAATGCCGCGGACCTTTCTCACCCTCATCTTCCTAAGGCCCCCTGCTCACAATGCCTTTTGCGTCTGCGGATCGCAGATGTATGCAATCCCCTGCTAATATGCGTTTTTGCTCATCCCCAGACAAAAGCAGAAGTGCACCATCCTCAGCCAGATCCACGACCTCGCCCACAAGGTCGCCTGCTGCAGAGGTGATGCGCACCTGCCTTTTCAGGGTGAGCGAGCGGCTGCGCCATTCTTCATAGATTTCCTGGCTGCCCATCCTTTCGAATGCCACTTCAATCTCCTCAAGAATCCTGCAGATCAGCTCGCATCTGCTGATGTCATGGTCCAGCTCTGCCGCCAGCGAGGTTGATCTCCACTCGGCAGGAAATCCCGACGGATCGATATTGGCATTGAGGCCCAGTCCCACCACGGCATAATCAAGCCGGTCTACTTGCGCGCTCACTTCCATGAGGATGCCGCAGATCTTTCGTTCTTTAATCAAGAGGTCATTGGGCCACTTGATGCCTGCTTCCAGGCCGAAAGAAGAAGAGATGGCTTTGCAGACGGCCACGGCGACAGCCATGTTTATCTGGTAGACCTGGGCCAGCGGCATTTCCGGTTTCAAGATGAGACTCATCCAGATTCCACCAGGAGGCGAAGCCCAAGTCCGAGAGAGTCTACCCCGACCACGTGTCTGCGTCTCAGCCAGTATAACAGTGCCGTTCGGGCAGTCACGGGCCAGGGAGAGGGCAACCTCGTTAGTGGAGCTGACCTTTGCCAGGATGCGCATGTCTCTTCCCAGCCACTTTGTTTTAAGGCTGCAGCAGATTCGGTCCTCATCCAGAAGGTCTGGGTCTTTGGCCAGTCGGTAGCCCTTCCTGGTAGAAGCAGAGATCTCATATCCTCTCTGGCGAAGAGACTGAATCTGCTTCCAGACGGCAGCGCGGGAGATGCCCAGCGTCTCTGCCATCTCCTCGCCGGATACCCACTCTCCTGAGGTCAAGAATGAGAGGATATCTGCGGCCACTTTCAGCTCTTCTCCTCGGCCTTGTTCTGGCTGAGGTAGGACCCGACGGCCGCGGAGATGGCGGCGATCTGACGGTTGTCCACACCTAAGGCTGAAGCCAGCGACATGCCTTTCTCGTAGTCCTCAATAGCTACGGCTTTGACGGCCTCGATTATGTTCTCTTCTTTGATGAAGTGAGTGTTTATGTCCCCGCTTCTAAACCGCTTATTTCTGAGGACTGCTTTGTGGAATATGATATTGGTTTTAACTCCCGTAACGATGTACTCATAAAGAGCGCGCTCCATTCGGGCGATGGCCTCATTTCTATCTCTGCCGTGGGCCACCAGCTTGGAAATCAAAGAGTCGTAATAGGGAGGGATGACATATCCGGTGTAAACCCCGCTGTCCACTCTTATACCCGGGCCGCCTGAGCTTCTGTAGCGCTTAATCTTTCCAGGGGAGGGTACAAAGTCGTTGAGGGGATCCTCGGCATTGATGCGGCACTCGATAGCCCAGCCGTTTATCTTCATGTCGCTCTGATCATAGTCCAGGGGGTGGCCTGCCGCCACCATGATCTGCTCTTTGGCCAGGTCTACGCCGGTTACCATCTCTGTGATGGGGTGCTCTACCTGCAGGCGGGTATTCATCTCCAGGAAGTAGAAGTCGCCGCGGGAGTACATGAACTCCACTGTGCCGGCGCTGGCATAGCCAATGGCCTTAGCGGCTTTGACGGCGATGGAGCCCATCCTCTGGCGCAGCTCCTCGGTCATGACGGGCGAAGGGGACTCCTCGATCAGCTTCTGATGGCGGCGCTGGATGGAGCACTCCCGGTCTGAGACATAGATGGTCTTTCCATGATTGTCGGCCAGGATCTGAAATTCGATGTGCCTGGGCTCAGCCAGGTATTTTTCGATGTAGATGGTGTCGTCGCCAAAGGCACTCCTGGCCACAGACTGTGATGAGGTGAGGGCGGGCATCAATTCCTTGCAGCTTTGCACGATCTTCATGCCGATTCCGCCGCCTCCTGCTGCTGGCTTGAGGATTATGGGGTAGCCGATGGCATCTGCGATCTCGGCTGCTATATCTGGATCGCTGATGCCCTCCTCGATTCCGGGCACAATGGGAATGCCAGCATCCTTCATGGTCTGGCGGGCGGTGATCTTGGAGCCCATGGCATCGATTGCCGAGGACGGAGGGCCTATGAAGACGATGCCGTTCTCCACGCAAGCGGAGGCGAAGAGCGTATTCTCTGAGAGAAAGCCGTAGCCGGGATGGATGGCCTCGGCTCCGGTCTCAAGAGCGGCTTTGATGATGTTGTCGATCTTCAGGTAGCTCTGGCTGGAGGGTGATGGCCCGATGAAGACTGCCTCGTCCGCGTATTTGGCGAAAAGAGCGTTTTTATCCGCTTCGGAGTAGACGGCCACAGTCGAGATGCCCAGCTCCCGGCAGGCGCGCATCACCCGGATGGCGATCTCTCCCCGGTTGGCGATCAGGATCTTGTTGAACATCCCCTGGTGAAAGGCGCTGCCAAGGTAAAACCTTTTTGGCAAGAATTGGGTAATACAATGAGATAGTAGTAGGCAAAGCATTATATCTTTAGCGCCAAATATATTAAGGTAAGGGAGAGGGGGAATCGAGATGGTTCAGGTAAATGTAACCGTGGCAATGGGAGTACTGGTAATTCTCACCGGAATCGGTCTGGTCGGGGTACAGGTGATGGAGAGCCAAAGCGGAGATATGCAAGGAGATAGCTTCAAGCTCATTGGGGCGGAGGCGGGGGCCACCAAGTTTCAGGTGGAGACGGCTTTTCCGGGCGTGCCCATGATCGCTTTGGGGATGATTCTGCTAATTGCTGGAGCTTTTCTATCGGGCCGGTAATGAAAGCTTGGGAAGTTGGGGAGTCATGGAAGTGTTGTTTCGAAGTTTGGAAAGCAAAAGCTAAAAATGCAAGAGATCTAATTTTAGGGGCATGAAGCCCAGGGATTTATCACAGGACGAGTGCTCTAATCTTCTTTCTGCTGCCAGATACGGTCGGCTGGGACTGTCAAAAGATAAGCTGCCTTATGTCGTTCCCATGTCCTATGTTTACCAAGAAGGAAAGATCTACCTTCACTCCAGCGGACGCGGAAAGAAGGTGGAATATGTGACCGAGAATTCCAGGGTGTGCTTTCAGATTGATGTTTTAGAAAAGGAGCGCTGGTCAAGCGTCATCGCCTCGGGCGTGGCCAGGCTGTCTGATAGCGTGGAGGCCAAAGAGAAGATGTTTGACGCCTTTACCAAAAAGGGCCAGGGTGGACACGGGGGCAAGAAGTTCTCCCGCGAGGAGCTGGAGAGGATGCCCATGACCATCTGGGAAATTGAGATTGAGAATTTAACCGGCCGAGAAGGCATCTGGTAAGGCGTCGGTCGGAGGAAGAATGCCCCCCGCTGTGAAGTGGACGGAGAAGTACCGGCCCGATACGCTCAAACAGGTTTTAGGCAACGGCAAGGCTATCGAGGAGCTGCGGGCCTGGGCGATGGCATGGGAGAGTGGCACGCCCATCACGGGAGCTGTCATCCTCTACGGACCGGCGGGAACGGGCAAGACATCCGCGGCTCTGGCGCTGGCGCGAGAGTTGGACTGGGACTACATCGAAATGAATGCCAGCGATGCGCGCACGGCGAGCATGATTCAGAAGATTGCCGGGCCGGCCTCGCGGTCCATGACCTTCTCAGGCAAGCCGAGGCTGGTAATTTTAGATGAGGCGGACAATTTGCACGGCAATGCCGACCGGGGCGGAGCGGCGGCCATGCTGCGTCTGGTTAAAGAGACATCTCAGCCCGTCCT
>DATLBD010000152.1:0-2579 GCA_035527135.1 Methanothrix sp.
TTTCAGGTAGAATTCGAATCCGTCTGGGTCCAGCCCTTTCTCTTTTATGCGCTCGACAAGCTGGCTGTAGTCGTGCACTCTCTGCGCCCCAGAGGCCAACTCCATGCGCGGATGCATGAGGTCAAATCCCCGGCAGACCTCTGGCATATCTACATAAGGCAAGGTGTAGTAGGGCTTTATGGAGGACGGCCAGTCTGTGAGGAAGTAGTGCTCGCCTATTGTCTCGCCTAAGAATCTCTCCGTCTCCGTGCCCAGATCATCACCCCACTGCATCTTGTCACCGGCCTTATCTGCCGCCAGCTCCAGCGCATCGGTATAAGTGATTCTCTTAAAGGGAAGCTTTGGAACTTGCAGGTCCAGGCCCAGGACCTCTAACTGGTAGCGGCAGTTCTCAGCCACATACCTGTAGGCTCCTGCCACCGCCTCTTCTAAAATCTCCATAACGACCTTGTCATCGGCAAAGCTGACCTCAAGATCGATAGAGATGGCCTCATTGAGGTGGCGGCGTGTGTCGTGCTCCTCAGCCCGGAAGATAGGGCCGATCTCAAAGACCCTGTCCATGCCCGCGCTCATGAGCATCTGTTTATAGAGCTGCGGGCTCTGATTCAGGAAAGCCTCCTTTTCGAAGTAGCTGATGGGGAAGAGATCCGTTCCACCTTCTGTGGCCGCAGCCACGATCTTGGGAGTAAAGACCTCGGTTATTCCTTTTTGGTAGAAGTCACTTCTCAAGCTCTTGAGGACCGCACTCTCGATCTCGAAGGCGGCCAGAACGCAGGGCCTCCTGATGTCCATGAACCTGGCATCGAGACGTGTGTCCAGCTCGCACTCCACCTTCTCAGTGGGATCCAGGGGCAGAGGCACCTGAGCGGCATTCAATACCTTGATCTCCGTGGGAAGGATCTCGTATCCGCGAGGCGCTTTCGGCTCTGCCTTGACATTTCCGCGTACCATAACCACGCTCTCTCGGCTGATGGAGCGCGCGCTCTTGAACGCCTCTATTCCCAGCAGCTTCTTTACCAAAGTTACCTGAGCGAGGCCTTTTCTGTCTCGCAGTACCAGGAAAGCTATGCCCCCCAGGTCGCGCGTCTCGTGGGCAAAGCCTGCTAATGCAACTTCTTTGCCATCCAATTCTGGTGTTATATCACCTGAATAATGAGTTCTAAGGATCAAGTCGTCTCACAGCAGCGAGAATGAATTCCTGATATAAAAGCCGTCTGGATCTCCAAAAGATCTCGAGCCTAAAGATAAAGACAAATAAGATGAGATGTAATATTTTCTGAGAGATTCTCTGAGCCGCACAAAGCCGCTCTTCGCCTCTTTCGTGACTGCCTATGCAATAAAAGAGACGAGGTGATAGGATTTGAATTTGATAGACAGGATGTCTACAGGAATTCCAGGTCTGGATAGCATGATTGGTGGTGGTCTTCCCAAACCGTCCCTCACTCTTCTAGCAGGCAACGCCGGGGCAGGCAAGACCACATTTTGCACTCAGTTTCTCTGCAAGGGTGCGGATTTGGGCGAGCACGCGCTGTACCTGCTGACCTTTGGCGGACCGCCGGATCTGCTATTCAATTACGCCTCCAGCTATGAATTTGTAAAGAGTACGTATTTCGAAAAGGAGATCCGTTGCCTGGAACTGGAAGAGATGGCGGAAAAGGAATGCAAGTCGAAAGACTTTTTGGACGCACTGGAGAGGGAGATCGATAATTTCGAGCCGGCTCGAATCGTCATTGAAAATCTGTCTGTTCTGGAAGATGTTCTCAAAGATGACTACTGGCGTTTTCTTCTCAAGCTATCCCACCTGATCAAGACAAAAGATTTAGTGGCACTGGTGGCAGAGGATGCACAGCCAGGAGCCGCCTATCCCTCGCACATAGCACAGGTTGCCGATGGAATAATCCTGCTACAAAATGAAGAAATAAATTTCGCAAGAAGGAGGTCTATCGAGATTGTCAAGATGTGCGGCACATCTCATAACTTGGGTAAGCATGCAGTAGATATATCTGTCAAAGGGTTAGTTGTTTACCCGGGTTTATAACAATGGCACTATCCTTGCAGGATCTCCTGGGCCAGAAGGAATTCTGGATTTTTCTATTCGCCGCAGGGTGGGTGCTCCTCAACTGGCCTTTAATCAAACTGGCAAGCGGCTACGTTATAATGGGCATGCCAGCATTGTTGGTTTATATTGCCATGATCTGGCTGCTCTTAATCTTGGCACTGTATCTCTTCGATAGGGGGAATTTGGATTGATTGGACCGCATGTCGCCCTGGTCGTCATGGTCCTTTACCTGCTGCTACTTTTTGCCATAGCCCAGTATGCCGACCGGCAGAAGCTTCGCGGAAAAAGCATCGTCGCTAATCCTTATGTTTATGCCCTCTCTCTATGCGTCTATGTCTCCGCCTGGACCTTTTATGGCTCAATAGGAAGGGCGGCATCTACGGGCCTGGAGTTTTTACCCATCTATCTGGGACCCGTCTTAGCCATGACTGTTGGCTGGATCATAATTCGAAAAATGATTCGCGTCTCGAAAGAGCACAGGCTCACCTCCATAAGTGACTTTATCAGCTTCCGCTATGGG